>JBFMCF010000109.1 GCA_040754625.1 bacterium
AAAGTACTAAAGGATTTAAATATCCCTTAAAAATTGTAATTGCCTTGAAAAATGATATAATAACAGTAATAACAAATTATCCTTTAAAGAAAGGAAGGAAAAAATGAAAGTATATTATGATAATAAAGTAGATGCCTTATATATAGAGTTAGGAAATGGGCAGCCTGAAGGAGTTATCGAAATGTCTGAAGGAGTTAATTTAGACACAACTTCCGGGAATAAAATAGTAGGGATAGAAATTCTAAATGCCTCTAAAAAACTAAATTTGAAAACAATTCTTTCCTACACACTTAATTTTGATAAAAATTTAATTATTCAGAAAAAAGTTGCTTAATATTTTACCTGAATTCCAGAAATATTTAATTGGAAATAAGATCGTCCAGGAAAAAAGTGTATCTTTTTATGCTTATTGGGCCAGTAAATTTATAAGTTTTTCAAATAAAACTGATGAACCTGATCTGAAATTAAAGATTCAAAGATTTCTGAATCATATTAAAGAAGATCCAAAAATAACCGGCTGGCAAATTGATCAGGCTAAAAACGCGGTTAATCTATATTTAAATAACTTTTTAAAAGGCAACACCTCCCATTTAAATCCCAATTCAAATGAGCCTGTAAAAATAAATTATGAAATAAATATTATTTTAAACAAAGTCCGGGAAGCTATCAGGATAAAGCACTATTCTTATTCCACGGAACGGACTTATCTGGATTGGATAAAACGATTTTACGAATATGTTGAAAATGTAAAGAAAAAGGATGTTCTTAATCTGGGATTAGAAACAAATGACCTGAAAGATTACCTTGCCTATCTTGCTACATATAAAAATGTATCGTCCTCAACTCAAAATCAGGCTTTCAACGCGATATTATTTCTTTTAAGAGATATTCTTAGAATCGATACCGGCAATATCGGGAAAACGGTCAGGGCTAAACGCGGGCCGAAGCTTCCGGTTGTTTTAACTGTGGATGAAATTAAGGAAATATTCAGGAATGCCCCGGAAGATTATATATTGGTTTTAAAGCTTATATACGGCGCGGGATTACGGCTTATGGAATCAGCCAGGCTGAGAGTAAAGGATATAGATTTTGATAATAAATTGATCTTTGTGCGCGCGGGCAAGGGGGATAAAGACCGTGCTACAATTTTACCCGACGGGATTATTGAACCGCTGAAAAAACAACTGGAAGAAATAAAAAAAATACACAAAAAGGATTTAGAAAAAGGATATGGAGAGGTATTTCTGCCTAACGCCCTGGATAAAAAATATCCGAACGCGTCCCGTGAATTCTGCTGGCAGTATGTTTTTCCCGCTTCCAAACTTTCTGTTGATCCTCGAAGCGGGAAAGTCAAGCGGCACCATATATTTGAGAAAACTATTCAGAACGCGATGAATAACGCGGTAAAAAAATCCAATATTGTTAAACACGCGACTGTGCATACGTTAAGGCATAGCTTTGCTACGCACTTATTGATGAATGGTGTCAATATAAGAGAAATTCAGGAGTGGATGGGCCATAAGAACCTTGAAACGACAATGATATATACCCATGTGATGCGGGACATGTCGAACGCGCCGAGAAGCCCGCTGGATAGTTTATATCTAAAATAATCCTTTACTTATTAATATGACCATGGTAAAATGACTATAGTTAAAAATGGGAGGTGTTCTATGAAAGTTGCGGCGGGTGAATTTAAGGCCAAGTGCCTGAAATTAATGGATAACGTTCATGAAAATCAGAGGGAAATTATAATTACAAAATTTGGGAAACCTATAGCGAAATTGACCCCTGTCGAAAAAGAAGAGGTGAAACCTTTATTTGGTATTTTGAAAGATTCGCTTTTTATAACCGGGGATATTGTAAAATCCACAGGCGAGAAATGGAACGCTGATGATTAATCCAAAGGATATTGTAATTTTAGATACACATGTCTGGATATGGCTGTTAACAGGCGGCAAAAAACTGGAGAACTCCGGGTGCCTGGCGCATATTGAAAACGCGGCAAAATACGGAAATATCAGGGTGTCGGCCATTTCAGTATGGGAAGTGGGTATGCTTGAAGCTAAAGGGAGAATTAAATTTCCTGTCGAATGTATAGACTGGATTAATAAAGCGTTAAGTGTTCCCGGTGTGTCTTTAGTTCCTCTTACTCCTGAAATTGCCGTTGAAAGCAGCCAATTGCCCGATAAGTTTCATGGTGACCCTGCCGACCGGATAATTGTCGCCTCGGCGAGAAAATTAGGAGCAACGCTGATTACCCATGATAAAGAAATTATTTCATATGGCAGGAAAATGTTTGTAAAAGTTATTCCGGTTTAAAGACAACATGCCGATATATTTTATTAATGAAAATGATATAACCGGGGACATTGTCAGGATTTCCGGCGGCAATTTCCATCATCTATCCAATGTCCTGCGCCGCGAAGCCGGAGACGAAATATTTGTTTCCGACACAAAAGAAAAATACAGGCTGAGAATAACGTCTGTTTCAAAAAAACATCTTGAAGCGAAAATTATTAACAGGGAAAAGATACAATCCGGCAGGGAAATAACTTTAACCCAATGCCTGCCTAAAAAAAACAAGATGGACACCGTTGCGCGGGCGAATGTTGAATTGGGTGTCAGGAATATAATTCCCGTCATAAGCGAAAGAAGTGTTCCCCGGCTGGATGACGCGAGGGAGCAGAAACTTTTATCACGGTGGAGAAAGGTATCAATTGAGCAGGCCCAGCAGTCGGGAATACCTGTTTTGCCAAATGTTTCCGGGGTCCAAAAATTTGAGGAGGCCGTCCAAAATTTAAAAGGATTTGATTTGGTCATTATCCCCTGGGAAGAAGAAAAATCGAAGAAAATAAAGGATGTTTTAAAAAATTGCAAAAATGTTCAAAAAATTGCTATAATAATTGGACCGGAAGGCGGATTGACGGCTGAAGAGGTTAATTTTGCTGAAAAAACAGGCGCGATTCGTGTAAGTTTGGGCGGGACTATTTTCCGCACAGAAATAGCAGGGTTGATCGCAGTGTCTATTATTAAGTATCAATTTGACTGGCTGTAAAATGCCGTAAATCGTAAAAAGTAAAACGTGAAAAGTAAAATATTAGAAATCGTATTTGCTTTTTACATTTAACGATTCACGTTTTACGGTATACGGAGGAACATATGGACTGTTTGTTCTGCAAAATCGTCGAAAAGAAGATAAAAAGCGATATTTTATACGAAGATAAAGAGTGTATAGCGTTCAGCGACATTAATCCGCAGGCCCCCGTGCATTTTCTTGTTATTCCCAAAAAACATATTCCTACAACCCTGGCTGTCAGGGAAGAGGATAAAAATCTTGTGGGCCACATGGTCATGGTCGCGGCTAAGATAGCCGGGGACAAGAAGATTGACATCAGCGGTTTCAGGCTGGTTTTAAACTGCAACCCGGACAGCGGGCAGGTCATTTATCATATCCATATGCATGTTTTGGGCGGCAGAAAAATGGGCTGGCCCCCGGGTTGATTTTTTTGTTTTTATATTTGAATTTAAAATAAAGCTATGTTATAATATGCCATCATTTTTTTATAGCGGGGAGGTGGACTAAGAAAGTATGCTTGGAGTTAAGATAAAAGACAATGAATCTCTGGAAAGCGCATTGAGAAGGTTTAAGAAAAAATGTGAGAAGTCAGGTATACTGATTGAGATAAAAAAACGCGAACATTACGAGAAACCAAGCGTTAAAAAGAAAAGAAAAACTTACGCAGCTTTGAAAAAAATCAGAAAAGAACAAGAAACATTGGAAAACGATTAATCTAAGGATAAAAATGCATCTTTTCGATATTATTGTTTTAGGATTTTTCCTGTATATTGTTATACGGGGATATATTAGAGGCCTCTTAAGGGAGGCCTTTAATTTATTCGGGATATTCGGCGGCGGATTAATCGCGGTAAAACTTGGGCCGGGATTGGCCGGTATTTTTGAAAATGTGTTAGGATTATCACCCGGATACGGCAAGGCAGTGGCCTTTAGCCTGGTCTGGATTTTTATTTATATATTGATGTTTTTCTGCGGGAAATTTTTACAGAACCTGGTCAAACTTTTGCTTTTGGAATGGGTCGATAAATTTGGCGGCGTTGTTTTTGGATTAATGAAAGGGTTTTTTATCGCCGGGTTAGTTGTAATAAGTTTATTGAAATTTCCTTTGATACCAAGATACAGGCAGGAAGTTGAAAAGACAATTATTGTAAAACCTATTGCCGTGTATACCCCGAAAGTTTATAATCTTATAATCAGGATTTTTTCATGGACCCAGTTTGAAAGTTATAATGAAATGATAAAAAGCCATGGGGAAAAGGAAGGTATTCTTAAAGGATTTAAGAAAATTGATAATTCAATTGAAAATTTTATAGGAGATTAAGAGAATGAAATTAAAAGAACTTTATGCGACGGTCATAGAACAGGGCAAGAAAACCGATCCCCGCGGAAAAGAGCTGGTCGAAAAAGAATTACAGAGGATTAAAAAGGAATATGATGATTTAAAAGAAGATAAAAAGAAAGATTTTGATCAGGAAAAATTAACCAATCCTTACGCCGATACCAGGATTTTATTCGGTAACGGCGATATGGATGTCAAAAATATTCTTGTCGGTGTGGATATTGAGGGCGCGGAGATGATGCTCGCCGACAGGCTGATCCAGAAGGGGCAGAAAATTGACCTTGTTGTGTCGCATCACCCTGAAGGGTATGCGTTGGCAAATTTATACCAGGTAATGGGGGTCCATGCTGATATTTGTAATCAATTTGGTGTTTCAATCAGTGTCGCCGAGGCTCTGATGAATGAAAGAATAACCGAAGTGCAGAGAAGGTTATTGCCGGCTAACCATACACGGATTGTTGATATGGCGAAACTTTTGAACATTCCTTTAATGTGCGTTCACACACCGGCAGATAATTCGGTATCGGATTATTTGCAGAAAAAAATTGACATGGAAAAACCTTACAGGGTTTCAGACTGCCTTGACCTTTTAAGAAAAATCCCGGAATATAAAGAGGCTGAAAAAAATAATGTCGGGTTGAAAGTAGTTTCCGGCAGTGAAAAAGGCAGGGCGGGCAGGGTGATGATAGATATGACAGGCGGGACAAGCGGGTCCAAGGACATTTATGAAAGGCTTTCGCACACGGATGTCGGCACCATAATCGGCATGCATATTTCCGACGAGCACAGGAAAGAGGCTGAAAAAAACCATATTAACGTAATCATTGCCGGGCATATGGCGTCTGACACGATAGGTGTCAACCTTGTTTTTGACTGCCTGGAGGAAAAAGAAAAACTGGATATTATTTCCTGTTCGGGATTCAGGAGGGTGACAGGCAAAGAGAGAGATGGAAAATATAATCCGTAAAGCATTCAAGGAAAAAATAAACCAGTTATTGCCTGATTTGCGGTATCCGCTTTTAATTACCAATTTTGACGGGCAGAACGCGAATTACTGGATGTTTACTTTACAGACGGACCATGTGGCCCCGTCTTTTTTGCTGATACTCCCCGGCGGGAAAATTTACGCCTTCGTGTCTCCCATTGAAACAGACCTCCTCTCCGGATTAAAAAATAACATTGAGATAATGACTTATCCGGCAAGTTCAAAGCTTATACCTTTGATAAAAAAGATAACAAGAAAATACAAATATCTTTCAGCGGAATATTCGGATAATTATAATTTTGATATCATCAGGTATTCCTGGCTTAAGAAATTAAGAAAGGAGTTCAGCCTGAAACCCGCGCAGGACGTTATTTTTCCTTTAAGAAAAATAAAAACACCGGCTGAAATCGGTTTGATCCGGAAATCGGTAAACGAGACTTATGAGATTTTAAAAAAAGTGGAAAATAAAGTGAGGAAAAATGTTACGGAAATAGATATTTATAACCTTATTTATTTTGAGGCCCGGAAGAAAAATGCGGAGGTTTCATTTAAACCGATTATAGCCTCGGGCAGGCGCGCTGTCAATCCCCACCCGATCAGGGCGACGGATAAAAGACTGAAAAACGGGGAATTTTTAATTGTTGATTTAGGCGTGAGTTTTTACGGTTACACTTCTGATATAACAAGGACTTTTCTTGTGGGAGACGATATCCGCGGGCATAAATTTTATAAAGTCGCAAAGATTATGTTTAATGAATTGGAATCGCTCGATTTTTCAAAAATCAGCCCTTATGAACTGGCGGAAGGGATGCGAAAAATTTCAAAAAAACATAAAGTTGATATTTATGAAAAGCACGCTTACGGACATGGGATAGGCGTTGCGGTGCATGATATCTATCCAAGCCTTTCGCTTTCAAAAAATGTTTTCAGCAGACATAAATTCCAGGACGGTACAGCTTTTGCGTTTGAACCGGGTTTTTACACGAAGAAAACAGGGTTCCGCTGGGAGAATGATTATTTTATAAATAACGGGAAAGCTGTAAAATTTTAAACGTTTATTTTTGAATTTGGCAAATTTTTAATTTCAAAATCTCTTTTTGCTAAACCCGAAACGCTTTTCTATAAATCTAAGCTCATTTTGGGCGATTTCCACAATCCTATAGAGGAGCAAATCGGGAGTCGTGGAAATCGTGATCCCAAAATTTCGCTAAGATTTATATACGAAAAACATTTCTATAGACGCAAAAAGAGACCTTGAAATTAAATTTGCCAGACTTGAGCGTTATTTTTATTTTGACACAATTTTGTTATTTTGATAGCATAATATAGTTGTATTATCATCTATATTAAGAAAGGCGGTGGAATTTATGCGTCGCAAATATTTTATCTTTCTCTTTGCTTTTTTTCTTTTAGCCGGATGTGTCAATGTGGAAAAGGAAGCGGATAACCATTTCCGCAGGGCCGAAGATTTAAAATCACAGGGAGATTTCAGCGGCGCGGTCCAGGAATACAGGATAATTGTTTATAAATACTCCAAGAGCTCTCTGGCTCCCAGGGCCTGGCAATCGATCGCGGATTGTGAAAAGGAAATCGACATCGCAAAAACGGTCATGGTTGCCGATACTCTTATAAATGAAAAATACAATGACGCGGGTTTGTTTGTTCTGAGGGACCTGATTAATAAATACCCCGGCGGTTATTTATCCGGGGAGATAAGCAAAAAGATTGATTCACTCACGGGCGGCCAGGCTGAAAACCTGTTAAATATGGCAATGGAATTTCAGAAAAAAGGGAAATATACTGAGGCCATTGAATCTTATGAAAAGTTTATGAACGCGTTCCCGAATAGTAAAGAAAAAGACAATATACAGCTTTACATTTCCCAGTGCAGGGAAGAAATAGCACGCCAGAAATCCCTTGAAGAAAAACAAAAAAGGCAGACTGAACTGGACCAGAAAAAGGCCGAAGAGGAAAGAAAGAAAAAAGAAACGGAATTGGCGGAAAAGGAAAAACAACAGAAAGAAATCAAGAAAAAACAAAGTATTGAAGACGCCTTGAAATCTTTAAAAGAGAAAACGAAGTAACCGTGAATAGTAAATCGTAAAATGTGGGTATTAAAAAACAATTAACGTTTTACAATTTACGGTTTTACAAAAGAGAGTATCAATGAGAAAAACAGTCTCTGTTATTTTATTCTTTGCCTTGTGCTGTTTACATTATTGTATCAACGCCGCTGAAAAGGTAAATTTCCTTTTTGAAATTGCGGGGAAAAAAGGCGAAAATCCAAAAGAATTTGATAATATCCAAAGTATTGGGACTGACAGTAAAGGCAATATATATATAGTGGATAGTGATAATAACCGTGTCCAGGTATTTGATAAAGAAGGGGCCTATGTTTATCAATTCGGCAGGAAGGGGAGCAATAACGGGGAATTCAATACGCCTTTCGGGATAGCCGTAAATAGTTATGATGAAATATATGTAACGGAACAGGGCAATAGCCGTGTCCAGGTTTTTGACAGTACAGGTAAATTCCTTTTTGCTTTTGGGCAAAAAGGAAATCAAAAAGGCAGGTTTAATACTCCAGGCGGTATTGCCGTTGATTTATATGGTTTTGTTTATGTGGCTGACAGCCGCAATGACCGTATTCAGGTATTTACCCGCCAGGGAATATTTATCAAATCCTTTGGTTCTTCAGGAGATTTGCATACCCAGTTCGATTACCCGTCTTATGTGGCGGTGGACAATGAACGAAATATCTTTGTCGTTGATAAAAATAACAACCGCATACAAAAATTTGATTCCCGCGGGTATTTTCTTTTAAACGTGGGAAATAAAGACAATAAAAAATATAAACAGCTTTTTTCCGCTTCTGTAAGCGAATATGGAACATTATACGCGGCAGACATTGAAAATTATTGCGTCCACGTAATTTCCAATCTGGGCGAATTTCAATATTCTTTTGGAAGCAAGGGAACGGGCCGGGGCCAGTTTTTAGAGTTGTCCGGCATATATATGGACAAAAATAACCGTCTGTATATTGCCGATAGAAAAAATAACCGCGTGGAAATTTATGAAATAGAACCTGATGAAAAGGCGCAAAAAAAACCTTCCGCCCCAAGGCCTGTTGATATATTGTTTGTCCGCGAAATGCTGTGCAATGCCTCTGATATAGGGGCGGACATTAATGGGAATATTTATATGTCTAACCCCGCGAATAACAATATCCAGGTATTTAATCCTGACGGAACTTTAAAATTTGTTTTTGGTGGAGAAGGAGAAGATAAAGGAAAGTTTAAAAATCCGTCAGGTTTGGCAGTAAGTCCCGGCGGGAATATAGCTGTGTCGGACAGTAAAAATTACCGTATCCAGATATTTGATTCCACGGGGAAATATCTATTCGGGTTCGGACGAAAGGGAGAAGAAAAAGGCGAATTTTTAAGCCCTTCCGGGCTTGTTTATGATGAAAAGGGTGAAAAACTTTATGCGGTTGACAAGAAAAATAACCGTGTCCAGGTGTTTAATAAAGACGGGATATTTTTGACCGCCTTCGGGGCCTCGGAAAACAAGGCAAACCAGTTAAATTATCCCGAGGATGTCGCGATAGCTCCTGATGGAGCGGTTTATGTGGCTGATACAGGAAATAACCGCGTGCAAAAATATAACATAAGTTTCGAAAATGAAATTTCTTTTGGCAAAAGCGGGAAAGGAGAAGGTGAGTTTGATAAACCGGTCTGCGTAAGCACGGATAAAGACAGGAAAATTTATGTGCTTGACAAGGGAAACAACAGGATCCAGATTTTCGACAGTTCCTTGAAATTCATCATGGAATTTGGCAGTGAAGGCAAAGGGATAGGCCAATTTAATGATTTGCAGGGCCTCGCGGTGCAAAACCTGGATGCGCAAAATTATATTTATGCCGCGGACGCGGAAAATAAACGGATGCAGGTTTTTACTCTTTGTGAAACTCCCCGCTCCCCGGCAGGTCTTGCTTCTTACGGGGATGAGAAAGGCATAAAACTCACATGGGAGAAAAACCCTGAATCATTTGTCTATGAATATTATATTTATAAAAGCGATGACCTTGCCGGTGATTACACATTTGTTGATAAAACCCGCGCAAACGAATTTTTTATTCCAGCCTCTCCTGACAGCAGTTTCGCGCAGTCTCCTTATTATAAAATCTCTGCCGCGGCGCCCCGTGGTTTTGTAAGCCCTCAAAGCGCGCCTGTCACGGATTATTTTGTCCTTGGATATAACTTTTTTAAGCAGGGTAAATTCCCGGAAAGCGCGGTAAATTTTCAAAAGGAAACAGAACTTCATCTGGATAATTATAACGCTCATTACCTGTTAGGCATAGTTTACTTTAGGCAGGATAAATGGCAGGAGGCGGAAAAAAAATTCAACAATATTGTAAGGTTACAGCCGCAAAACGGGTATGCGCATTATTATCTTGGAGCCGCGCTGTCACGGCAAAAATCATATGACAAGGCAGTTTTTGAATTAAAAGAGGCTTTAAAAATTGAAAAAAACAGTTTTATGATATATTCGGAGCTTGGCGAAGCGTTTCTTAATAAGGAATTATATAATGAAGCCATAGAGGCGCTTAAAAACGCGTTACAGATGGGGGAAACCAACCCGAAACTGCATTATCATCTCGGCCTTTCATATTACAAACAGCGAAAATACGACCAGGCAGTTGATGAACTTAAACAGTGCATAAAGGACAGCCCGAAGGAATTTTATGCCCGTTATTACCTGGGGAAGACTTATACCGCGCTCGGTGAAAATGATATGGCTGTCCAATCTTTTAAAGAGGCCTCTGAAATTGACCCGCAGAACCTGGAAGTGTTTTTTCTTACCGGATTGATTTATGTCAGTCAAAAAAAATATATGGATGCTGTCGCGGAATTTAAAGTCGCCGCGTCTCTGGATGCCAAAAACCCGGTTTATAAATATAACCTGGGGCTTGCATATTTTTACGGCGGTGACATGGAATCCGCGGTCCATGAATTCAGTGAGGCGGCAAAGCTGGAGCCCGGTAACCCTGATTATCATTATTATACGGGCCTTGCGTTATCCGGCATAGACATTGACAGGGCTTTAAGCGCGTTTAACACGGTGGTGAATTTAAACCCGAATTATCTGGAAGTATATTTACAACTCGGGATTTTATATGAAAAGAAAAACCGCATTCCCGAGGCAATAGAATCATACCGCAAGGCATTGGAAAAAAATTCGGGGGATATAATATCTGTTAACTACGCTCTTGGAAAACTCTATTCTGAGGTCAAAAATTATGAACTTGCGGAAAAATATTTCAGCGATGTAATAAGGGTGGATGTAAACAACATAGACGCTCTTTTACAGCTTGGCAATGTAGAGGATTTACAGGAAAAATCCGGCGATGCCATACAGACTTTTCAAAAAATCATTTCTATTGAACCGAAAAATATCAAGGCGCGTTTGCAGCTTGCTTCCATATACACTAAAAACAAAATGAAAAAAGAGGCTGTCGGCGAATATAGGACAATCCTTGACATTGACCCCGGCAATCCTGATAGTTTTTATTTTATGGGGCTGTTTTATATGCAGAGCGGGTTATTTGACCATGCCAGGGAGCATTTCACAAAAGCAGGTGAATATGGCGGGACGAACATCTTGTATAAAAACGCGCTTGACAATCTGGAAATATTTATAAAAAAAGAACAAGAAAGAATTGTTATGCACATAACTCCTTCAGACCCGCCGATAAGTGATTTTACAAAACGAATACTCGATGTTTACCATGCGGAAAACGGATATAATATTCCTGATGATCTGCGAAAGATATTTGTAATTTTTGACGGGATAAGCGCTTATGGGACAATATGCACGGCGCGAAGCCCTGAAATTAATTTTAATGAACCGAAAGAATTGCAATATCCAAGGGAAACCTTAAAAAACAAAATAGGCAATGACGTGGACTGCGCCATTTTTCTCAGTGCCTGTCTTGAAAAGGAGGGTATAGCGGTCAATTTTATCAAAAATCCGTCATTTGTTGTCTTGCTTGTAAATACAGGCGCTTCAATTGAAGAAGCGGAAAAAATTTCGGGAGACAGCGAATCATACGCGGAAAAAGATAATTTAATCTGGATACCGGTTGACGTTTCCATGTTTGGTTCTTCTTTCCTGGATTCATGGAAACAGGGAATAAAAAAATATAAAGAATATCTCGCGGCAAAAGAAAAAAGCGAAATTTTTAATATAAAGGAATATAGAGTAAAAGTCCCGGAGGACAAATTGCCTGAAAGCGATTTCGCGGCGGAAACCCCGAAAGAGAGCGATTTGAATCTCAGACTGCAGGAAGATTTAAAAAACTTTTATAAGGAAAGGATTTCCTCGCTGATTAAAAAATATAATGAAAAACTCAAAATTACGCCCGATGATTTAAAACTAAGGCTGGCATTGGCAGGCGCCTATGACGAAAACTCGCAGAAAGAGGGGGCAGCAGGAGAATACGGACAGGTCTTACTGATGGATGAAAAAAACCTTACTGCTTTGTATTTTTTAGCCGATTATTCATTGTCTCGAGAAAAACGCGATGAAGCTTTAAATTATTTTTTAAAAATTTTGAATTTTTACCCCCAGGAACCCCGCGCGATGTTTGAGATCGCAGAAATTTATTACTCGCAGGATAAATCAAAAGAGGCGCTTGAACTTTATCAAAAATATTTGAAAATGGGCACACAGGACAAAAAGAGAAACAGCCAGGCACAGTTGAAAATAGGTCTGTGTTACGCCTCGCTGAAAGAGATGAAGAAGGCAATTGAGGAACTTGAGAAATTCATAAAAGAATACCCGGAACACGAACTTATAGAGGACACGAAAAAGACGCTTGGTCTTTTGAAGAGCGGATATTCGGAAGAATGATTTTTTACCGCACCCCCCTGTGCAGTCCCAGTTTTTTAGCTGATTTTACAGCCTCTTCGTATTCCTTCCTTGTAATCCTCCGGTTAATTTCAGGGAAAAGCCTGGAATTATAATAAGGCTGGTACTGGTCCATCAGGTTAAAATAAGAATCTTTGGATATTTCCTCCGCTATGAATCGTGCGATTTTTTCTGTTTCCGCGGTTTTACCCGGGAGAACAAGATGCCTTATAATCAATCCTTTTGTTGCCAGTCCGTTTTTGTCAGTTACTAAATCACCTGCCTGGCGGTGCATTTCTTTTAAAGCCAATTTCATTTTTTCAGGGTAATCCGGAGCGTGAGCGTACTTATAAGCTGTTTCATTTTCGGCATATTTGGTGTCCGGCATGTAAATGTCGATTATCCCCTCAAAAAGTTGTAGCGTGGAAACATTTTCATAACCGCTGTTATTGTGGACAAGAGGTATATTTAACCCTTTTTCCTTGGCCAGTTTAAATGCTTTAATAATATGAGGTGTAAAGTGTGTCGGTGTGACAAGGTTTATATTATGGCACCCTTTATCCTGCAAAGAAATCATTATCACGGCCAATTCTTCAGGAGAAGATTTTTCCCCATGATGTAATTGGCTTATTTCATAATTCTGGCAGAAACAACACCCGAGGTTGCAGCCTGTAAAAAATATTGTCCCTGAACCCTTTGTTCCTGATAACTCAGGCTCTTCGCCAAAATGAGGTCCGAAACTTGAAACCATCAAATCTTTGCCCATCTCACAATATCCCAATGCGCCCTCGGTCCGGTTTAAACCGCATTCTCTCGGGCAAAGATGGCAGGAATTAAAAATTTCATAGGCATCGCGGATTCTTTTATCAATATCGAAGTTTATCACAACAATTAGTATACTATAAATCAAGAAAATGCTTTACAAAAAAAAAAAAAGTTATAAAATTGAAATGAAGGATAAAAATTGGCTTATAGGAGGACAATATGAAAAAAGGTGTATTGATTTTACTGGTTTTATTGGTTTTAGTAATTTCGCCGGCAGTATTTTCTGAACAAGAAGCTTCTCACGGCCTGGGCAAGGGAGAGGCGGGGAGTTCATTTTACTGTTTAGTCATGGACATGCCCCGGCCCGAAGCAGGGGATGTCCGTTATTTTATTACCAAATGCGGCGAATATACCACCTGGAAATTATGGCCCGGCAAGGAAAAGCTTTTTGAAGGCAAGGAACCACATGGCGCTTTATTAACAGTTTATGTTAACAAAATCGCGTTTAATTCATTAGATGAAAAAAAAGGCATGCAGAACGGGTCCATGATAGTTAAAGAAAATTACACTTCCGACAAAAAATTAGCGGCTGTAACCGTTATGTATAAATCAGAAAAATATAATCCTGAAGCGGGTGACTGGGCATGGATTAAATATGACCCTGACTTTAATATACTTGCTGAAGGTAAGGTTAAAGAGTGTATTGATTGCCATAGCAAAGCCAAAGATAATGATTATATTTTATCCGGCAGCATCAAATAGAAGACTTTTAAATTTTTTCCAGTTTTACCCTTGTTGATTTATTGATGAGGCTTTTGGATACCGGATTCAATTCCCAGGGGAAAAGGACATTGATCCGCATTTCTTCAAAGAAATGCACAGGCGTGAATAATATCCCCTGCGGGATTTTTTTATCCAGGCGGGCTTTTATTGTTGTTGAGCCGGTTTTTGAGCTTATACGTATTAATTCATTTTCTATAATTTTAAGTTTTTCAGCATCATCCGGGTTTATATCGATAAATCCCTCAGGGCAGACCTCGTGCAGGCCCTTTGAGTTTCTTGTCATTGCACCGCTGTGGCTGTGAAACAGGGAGCCGCCGGATAAAAGGGTAAAAGGGTATATTATATTATTTTTTTCTTCAACAGGTAAATTTTCAGGGGCAAGGAAATTAAATTTATTTTCTCTGCCGGTGTATAGAACAGGGGTACCCCCGTTATTTATTTTGGAAGCAGGCCATTGTGTCCCTTTGGAGGGGAAGGGAAGAATATTTATTTCTTTATAAACCGGGACCAATTCAGCGATTTCTTTTCTTATATTTCCGATTGAGCAATCGAGAGGAAAACCGAGTCCTTTTGAAATAAGCCCTATTATTTCAGAATCTGTTTTTGTGTTTTTTACGGGTTTCAGCGGGTGTTTAAAATCCTGAATCCGCCTTTCCATGTTTGTATAAGACCCTTCTTTTTCGACGAAGCTCGACACGGGAAAAACTACGTGCGCGTAAGGAGTAGTATTATTTAAAAAGAGGTCGTTCACCGCGAGAAAATCAAGTTTGCTTAAGGTCAGTTTTAAAAATTCCGTGTCGGGAAAAGACGCGATAGGATCATCCCCGATAATATAAACCGCCCTGATTTTTTTCTCCATAATTTTGCCGAATATCTGATGATAAGTGCTCCCTGGCAGTTTTGGGATTTCCTTTTTCCATACGGAATTGAAATTTTTTCGTATAACAGGGTCGTCAAATTTCTGGTAACCGGGAAGATATTCCGGGATTGCACCCGTGTCGCACGCGCCCTGGGAGTTATTGTAACCTTTTAACGGATAAATTCCCGCTCCTTCTTTCCCGATATTTCCCGTTAAAAGGCAAAGGTTCACAATCGCCTTGACTGTTTCAGAGGAGTTTTTCTGCTGTGTGACGCCAGACCCGTAAACAAAAGACGTTTTTCGGCTTTTTCCTATTAACCGCGCAGTCTCAAATATTTTTTCTTCGATGATACCGGTAATTTTCGAAGCAAGGTTTATGGGAATTTTACCGGTGGATAATTTGAATTCCTCAAAGCCTTCAGTCCTTTCTTTAATGAATTTTTTGTCCTGCAGGTTTTCATCAATTATAATTTTTGAAATCGCGTTTAAAAAAACAGGATCGGTCTGGATATTTGGGGAAATCCAGAGTTTGGCAAAAGTATTAAGTTTGGTTTCTCTCGGGTCAACCAGTATAAGTTTGGCATTGTGTTTTTTAACAGCGGATTTTATTTTTAAACTGGCAATGGCCTGGCTTTCGATTGGATTGGCGCCGATAACAATAATAACCTCCGATTTTAGAAGGTCATCCATCGGGTTAGTCATGGCCGGGTAGCCAAGCATAGGAGCAAGGACATTAATATTTACCCCGTTTTCAAGCCGGGAGGAATTGTCTATGTTATTTGTGCCTATAACGGCCCGCATGAATTTTTGGAAAAGATATGTTTCTTCGTTTGTGCACCTGGCAGAGATTATGCCGGCAATAGAATCAGGCCCGTATTTTTCTTTAATCTCGAGAAGTTTGTCCGCGCTGAATTTTATTGCTTCTTCCCACGAGGTTTCAACCAGTTTGCCGTCTTTTTTTATAAGAGGGTTTATTAACCTTTTTGGGCTGTTGGGGAAATCATATCCAAATCTTCCTTTTGCGCAAAGACTGCCGTTATTTATTCCCAATCCTTCCCTGGATGAAACGGAGATGACTTTATTGTCTTTTATATTTAGGGATATGGAGCACCCGCACCCGCAGTAAGGACATATAGTGTTATGTTTTCCCACCTCCCATATACGGGCTTCATATTTTGAAAGATTACTGATAACCCCCGCGACAGGGCATATTGATATGCATTGGCCGCAGAATTCGCAGTCAATGCTTTTCCTGAAAGGGGTCCCGATTTCAGTTTTAAACCCGCGGTAAGAAAAATCAATTGCCCCGACCATGCGGATTTCCCTGCAGGCGCGGACACAAAGCCCGCAGTGCATGCATTTTTTAGGATTGATTTCTATTATTCCTTTTGTCTGCGTGGCCGGGCCGATGCGTTTATCCATTTTGAAAATGTTAAAATTTACTTTAAGCCGGTATGCCAGGTCCTGAAGGCGGCAGTCTCCGCACCGCTCGCATACAAGGCAGTCCATCGGATGGTTTAAAAGAAGGAGTTCTATTATTGTCTGCCTGGCTTTGTTTATCCGCGGGGTATCTGTGAGAACAACCATGTTTTCTTCAACCGGGGCGACGCAGGATGACACAAGTTCATGCGTGCCCTCTATTTCAACAACGCATAACCTGCATCCGCCGAAGGGTTCAAGCCCGGTATGATGGCATAAATGAGGGATATCAATCCCCGCCGATTTCGCGGCTTCAATAATTTTTGTTCCCCGGGGAACAAAAATATTTTTCCCGTCAATAGTTAAAGTAATCATATTTATCAAAATATTTCCTGAATATCGGTTCAAACAGTTTAAACCGTTTGAACTGTTTAATTAGTATATCGCGTTATAATCGCATATGTCCACGCACGCGCAGCACCGGACGCAATTTTCCGGTTTTATCTGCGCCGTTTTTTTCGGTTCCCATTCGATAGCGTTAAACTTGCATGCCTTTTTTAAACAGAGGCCGCATTTTTTGCACAGGTTTTCATCAATCTTAAATTTTAAAAGGCCCCTGCAGGTTCTTGCCCTGCATATTTTTTTGTTTATATGTTCTTCATATTCATCATAGAAATATTTAATGGTGGTCAAAACCGGGTTCGGCGCGGTCTTACCCAGGCCGCATAACGAGAAATCCTGTATGTCCCTGCTAAGTGTAGTTAAAACATGGATGTCCTCAGGGGTCCCTTTCCCTTCGGTTATTTTTTTAAGTGTTTCATAAAGGACCTCGGTCCCCAGCCTGCAGGTGGCGCATTTACCGCAGGTCTGTTCCTGTGTGAATTCAAGGTAGTGTTTTGCGAGGTCGACCATGCAAGTTTTGTCATCCATCACGACAAGCCCGCCTGATCCTATAGTTGTTCCTGCTTCTTTTAATGTTTCATAATCAATAATGACGTTTTCAAGCATGCTTTCAGGAAAACATCCGCCAAGGGGCCCGCCTACCTGGATTGCCTTGAATTTCCTTTTTTTAAGAGGGCCTCCTCCGATATCATAAACAATCTTTCTGAGGTTTGTTCCCATGGGGACTTCCACAAGGCCGACATTTTTTACCTTGCCTGCCAGGGAAAATATTTTTGTTCCTTTGCTTTTTTCCGTTCCTATATTCGCGTAAAAATCAAAGCCTTTTGAAATAATCGTGCTGATATTGGAAAAGGTTTCTGTATTGTTTAAGACAGTTGGTTTCCCAAGCAGTCCTTTTTCAGCGGAATGAGGAGGGGTAAGCTCCGGGAAACCGCGTTCACCTTCCAGGGTTTTTATAAGAGCGGTTGACTTCCCGCATATAAAAGTTTTTACGCCCCGCCTGCGGATAAGATTGAAATTAAAATTGGTCCCGAGTATTTTATTCCCGAGAAAATTCAGTTCCCCTGCCTGGCAGATGGCCTTGTCCAGCCGTTCAATCGCAAGATTATAATCGGGATTCACTACGATAAATCCCGTATTAGCGCCCACGGCATAGCCTGCAATTATTATTCCCTCAATTACCCTGTGCGGGTCGCCTTCCAGCAGGCTTCTGTCCTTGAATGTTCCGGGGTCGCATTCTTCTGCGTTGCAGATTACATATTTCTGGTCAGACGGAGTATTGAGGGTCACTTCCCATTTAATACCTGCAGGGAATCCCGCCCCCCCGCGGCCCCTGAGCCCGGATTTTTTAATAATATCAACAATATTTTTAGGTTGTATTGTTAATGCCATTTTTAAGGCGTTGTATCCGCCGGCCTCGAGGTAACTGTTAATATCTTCAGGATTTATGTAACCGCAGTGTTCAAGAATCATCCGTGTCTGGTTGTTATAAAATGAAGCATAAGGGCTTTCTTCTTTTTCGCTGTAAATTATCAATTCTTTTACCGGTTTTTGTTCAAGTATATGTTCTTTAATTATCCGCGGGACAATTTCCCTGTTAACATGGCCGTAAGTAATCCGGCCGAAAGGGGGCATAATAATATCCACCAGGACATCATTGGAACATAAACCCCGGCATCCCGTCTGGCTGGTGCGGCACGGCCTTTTTCCAATTGATGCTTTAATAATTTCATTTTTTAGCTGAGATTCAAATTCGTTTAACACGTCCTTCCCGCCGGAGGCTATGCTGTTCGTTCCCATGCAAACCAGGATTTGAATATCAGGAGAATTTTTGTTATTCATGTTTTTTATGTTCTTCAGCCCTCTTTTTAATACCCTTTATTTCTGACTGGTATTTTAGCTTATTTAACAGGTTTTCAGTTGAATCCGGCGTTAAATTCCCGTGTATTTTGTCGTTAATCGCAATGGCAGGGGATATCCCGCACGCGCCAAGGCATTCCACCATCTCAAAACTGAAAACACGGTCTTTCGAAATCTCACCGCATTTTATGCCAAGGGCCTTTTCTATTACTTCCATTATTTTTTTTGCTCCGCGGACGTGGCAGGGCGATCCTGAGCAGATTTTTATTGAGAATTCCGCCTGGAGTATTTCTTCACCTTTCATTTTTAATTTAAACTGGGAGTGAAAAGTCGCAACACCATAAACATGCGGAATTGGCTGGCGGAGTTTTTCCGAAATGATTTCCAGGGCTTCTTCTGATATGTAACCGAATTTATTCTGGATGTCCTGTAATATAGGAATTAACGGCCCAATGCCGTTTTTGTGGATGTTTATAATTTCATTGATTACTGCTGATTCCGGAATGGCTAAAGTTATATTTTCCATAAATTTAAACAGCTTAAATAAATTTAGAATTTATCCGGCCAAGGAAAATAAATATAAGACAACTATTATAATAAATATTTTTCATGCCGTCAAGAAATTTGATATAATCTGAGTAACCGGTCAGTTACCGGTGGAAATCAGGTAGGCGCAGGCTTTAGCCTGCGAGGAATCAAGTGAATAATAAATCTTAAAGACAACAGCAAAAAAAACCGAAGCAAAAGCCATAAAAAAAGGGAATA
>JBFMCF010000110.1 GCA_040754625.1 bacterium
TATCGTGTTAAATACACTTGCCAATTCTCTCAAATCCCTCTTAATCTCCCTTTTCTAAAGGGAGAAATCTAAAATTTACCCCGTTTCAAAACTTTCATTCCTTTCATACCTATTTTGACATTATCATTTGTAGGGGCACAATTTATTGCGCCCAACCAAGAGCATGATAAATCACGCCCTTACATTTATAAATCAAAAACTATTTTTACCGTAAATTTCCCGCTCTTTTCGATAATTTTCAACTGGTGATATGTGGCGGATTTTACCTCGTGATGGATCTCGTCGCTTCCCCAGTTTATTTTTTCTCCCCTGACTAACGCCCTAATAAAATATTTTTTGTCCTTTTCTGAAATTTTTATATTAAATTCTTTACAGTAAAATTCATCTTTTTCAAATCGAAAAATCAGTTCATTAAGCCAGCCGACCAGAAGCTCTTCCATCGAATCGGCGGATAAATCTATTTCAAAACGGAAATTCTTTCCTCTCTCAATTTTTCTCCCGATTAAATCAAAAAGAGCCTCCGCACTGCCGGCAAACAAGTTTTCAATTGTATCGGCTTCTACTTTTATCCCGATATCTGATTCATGGTCGAAAAACTCAAATTTTTTCATAAATAGTACAACATGTTTCTTTGAAACTTCCGGAACAGTTGAAAAATCTGAAAAATCTATCGCGCCATATTGGCCGTCTGTTGCGGGGTATGTTAAATTTGTCCTGAACGGAACTTGTCCTGAATTTTTTTTATTCTCGAAGGTAATCCTTTTCGCAAAAGATTAACCGCGTAGAGCCATTCCAGCCGTTTTTCAATAGGCCAGGCATGATATGCCAGCAGATGGTCATCATTAACGTAATAAGAAAAACCCGTAGAATGTTGTATTATGTGGTTCATATCTGAGGATAGATTTTTATTTTTTTTTCTCATGACTTTTTATTCTCTTTAAATGCTCTATATCCGTTAAATCCTGCTTCCTTCCGTAAAATTCCTTCATCTTAATTAAATCCGGAATGGAAATGACGGGGATTTCCAAGTCATACAGCTTTATCTTGACGGTATCTTTTTTTGCCTGAGAATAATTTACAGGGGAATCAATTATAATATCAATTTCTGCTATTGGCAGTTTCTCATTAAAAAAATTAAACGCCTTCATATTTTTTTCTTTTATCCATTTATTTCTTATTTCTTCATCAGCAAAATCAAAAGGATTAACCGGAATTTTCGGCTTATAACCCCATTCCAACAACTGTTTGAGAAGTCTCTTAACGTTTTCCTGCGAAAAATAAATTAATAAATCAATATCATAAGTAAGACGCGGCACTCCCTGAAAATTCACCGCTAACCCGCCTACCACAATATATTCAATCCCAAGTTCATTGAATTTTCTAAAGATAGCGTCATATTGCATTTTAGCTCTCCATAAAAATAATATATGTCAGTATATCAAATATTTTTTTTTAATGCAATGTCTTATGCGCTTTCCGCGGCAACGACCCGTCCACATTCCCATCTCAATAAAACATCAGAAAAGGAATTTTTAAATTTATCCCAATAATCCCAAAAATCTCCACGCGGAAATAATATGCCTGTTTAAATTACAGGTCTAATCAAAGGATTGAGTTTCGAGAGAAATTCATCACAGGGGATACACAAAACCCCGTTTTTCATTATGCGTTCCCTGCCGCGGTAAAGCAAATAAGGGGTGCTTTCAGGATAATCCGATTTGAAACTGTTCAACGCCCGTAAATCTTCAGGACGGATTCGTGATGTATTTTTTACTTCAATCGCCCAAAACACATCATCTCCGTACACCACAAAGTCAACTTCCGACCCTGCTTGTGTCTTCCAATAGTAAACCCTGTTTTTATCTTCTCTGTATGAATTCCATGCTATAAGATGGTTCTTGGTATTATTGTTTCCATATTAAGTCCAAAAATGGAATTACTGTTTCCAAAATAGTAGCTGACTATTTAGTTCCTGCCAAGTGTTTTAATTAAATCCTGCAATAAATATTATACTTGATATCTTTTTTCATAACATAGCTTCCACTATCGGTTTTATGACGTTATCAACACGGCAAACTTTTGCATACTGCATGATTTCCTTTGGTTTTATACCTTTTTCCTTAACAGCAATTTTAAGAGCGTCCCTTGCGACATTCATGCCTATTTTGTTCCGGAACTTAAAACAATCGGCAACCGTTTTAGCAAGGCAGTAAATTTTGATACTATGATTTTCAATTTCATGTTCTTCAATCCCGGCTTTCCATGTCCCGTGTCCAAACCGGTAAAATTTTACAGGAGGGTATTCAATCTTATTCGGATGAGCGCCCCGCGGAATAGCTATATCCACCTGATGAGGTATTTCATTCGTTGCTTCATGAAAGGAAAGGGCAGAAAGCAGGCATATCACACCTTTTGGCACCCTGATTGACACAGCGGCAAAATCAGGATTTGAAAGAGTAGATCCCTCAGATAGTCTATACAGGCCGCGATCAACTTTATCAATACTGCCGGATTTCAGGCTGACCTTAATGAGAGCTCTATTAAATCCAGCTTTGGTGATTTCCGCGTAGCCGGCCAGCCCGCCTCTCTTCTTAAAAAAATCAATAAGTTTCTCTTTTTTGTTATTCACAAAAATTTCCCTATTTATATACACTTGTTGATAAGTGTATAGCATTAAGGATGTAATGTCAAGGGGTATCTTTTGGCTTTTTCCTGGAACCGTTTCACTATTTTTATATGTTTCACCATGTGGTGAAATTGTCTATAAGAGTGAAACAAAAGTCAAGAGGCTTTTGAAAAATATTTGGAAATATCTGCAGTTTTTATCAATAAACCCATTTTAAAAATCTTTTTGCAAAGAACCCTCCGCACCAAATTATTGTTGGTTTGCACTAACCCATCACTATGAATTATTACTCTCAGTTGTTTCCTGATTTGGTGTGGGGGTAAAAGTGTAAAAGGACAAAGAGCTACAAAGTCCTGGCGCAACGAAACCCAACAAGGTAGCTCCGGAGCACCGGAACATACCTGCTGCGGACAGCGCACCGGGCGTTGAACAGATCATTGAGCCACGAGCCGCCCCGGAGCACCTTAGTATTTTTCTTTTCGTCATACCAACTATCAGTCCATTCACAGACATTACCAGTCATATCTTGACAGTTGTACGGACTTGCCCCATCAGGGTATTTAGTTACTTCAGTGGTGCCTCCAATACCAGATTCAGCGGTATTACATTTACTTTTATCAAACTCGTTACCCCAGGGATAGACCCAGCCGTCATTACCCCTTGCCGCTTTTTCCCATTCATATTCATCCGGCAGGCGATATTTTTCCCCTTCTTTTTCAGAGCGCCATTTACAAAAAGCCTCAACATCCTCGTAGGAAACCAGCGTTACAGGATGGTTTCCCTTACCCTCAGGGAAAACACGCTTTTCTTTATTCCAATTGTATGGTTTTGCCGAGCCTTGTTCCACATACGGCACATTGTAATCTTTTCGCTCGTTAATAAATTCCTGATACTGTCTATTTGTTACCGGAAACACATCGATATAATAATCTTTTGCGATTTCCTTCTCCAGTTTATCATCATTTGCCTTTTGGAATCAAAACCATATCGCCCGGCTGAAAAGTCTGGCTATATCCCCGGGATGTACTGGTTTCAGCGGCTTTGATAACGGTTGCCTCGGTCAGATGGATAAATCTCGCAATCAGCCAATCATCATCCGGGAAAAAAGGCTCTTTTTTGAGTATTTTTTTAAGACGGTCATCTATTTGTATTGCTTTTTTATTCTCATCCCCGCTCTTCACTTTTTCCGAATTTTCATTCGCGGCATCCTGAAGTTCCTGCAATTTTTTCGGATAATTTTTGATATCTCTGTGCACATCAGGAAATTTAAAAACAATTAAAGACCATTTTACATATAAAGCCGGAATAAAATATTTTTCTATCAGGGCTTTATGGTCAGGTTCTTCTTTATTTGCCTTGATTTTAATCTTCAGGTCATCAGCACGCCTGGATATGAATACCAGCAGGTTTATATATCTTTTCAACGCCCTTGGATTATCACCAATCCCGGCTTCAATAATATCAGCATATTCTTTATAACCATCGTTAACCAGCAATGATTTAATATACGCAAGCCTTTTTTCAGGTTCAACCGGCGGCAATTCCAGCGGCAGTTGTATCATCTTATCCAGATATTCTTCCGGAGAAACACAGGAGATTTTGCCTTCCTCTTTTGTATTCTGGTCTAAATACCGATAGCGGTAAGCTATTCCCTTCTCCACTACTTCCTTTGCCACGCAATTATTCAGATTATACACTTCACAAATAATTCATTCAAGACAAATGCCAAAAAATCAAATCAAAAACAGCATCAAATAATATGGAATAAAGTATAATGTTTGATCATAAACCTGTTTTTTGGCTAATTCGTTTTTTGTGATTACAATACCGTAATCGATTTTTTTGGATTGAATATACGCGGCAATGGCCTTTAAATTTTTGCTGTCGATATTTTTCGCGATCTTAACTTCAACAGGAAGAATTTTTTTGTCCTTAATAACTATAAAATCAATTTCTTTTTCGCCGTTCCGCCAGAAACTGATACCCGGGCGCGGATATTTTTGTTTTAAAATATTGTAAACCAGGTTTTCAATTATTTTCCCGAATACATCAGGGACTTCATCCATATGGCTTTCTTTGTAATGATTAAACGCGCAATTGAAATTAACAGAGGTAGTATAAACCTTTTTCAGGATTCTCCCGCGTTCAATCAAGCTTTTATGATATTTGAATAATATTTCGAATACAAAACTCTCTTTCAGATATTCCAGATATTTTTCTATTGTAAGGCTTGATATGCCTATATCCCGGGCAATATTTTTCAATTCAAACGTGGAACTGATATTATTTAACAATTGATAGGCGACCAGCTTAAATTCTTCTCTTTTCTCAATTCTATAAATTTTGATACAATCTTCCAGTATTTTCCCGAGAACGGATTCCGATATATACTCCGATTTGTTTTCGTCTGAATTCAAGGTCCGGCTCTCGGGAAACTGCCCGTTAATAATGTATTCTTTGCTTAGGTCATACACCTTTTTTCCATAAGTTAAATTATACCCGTTTAAGTGAAAATATGTCTTTGTTAAATCGAATAAATTAAATTTCTCCAAGGGCTCAAATTCAATTTTATTGATCTTTAAAAATTCGGTAAATGAAAGCGGAGGAAGATAATAATCAAATATTCTTCCGCCAAGGCTTTCTTTCGATTTGCCTTTTAATAAAATACTTTGTGAACCCGTGAGAATAAATTTTATTTTTTTATTGGATAGATCATAATATTTTTTTACTATTGCCTGCCAATCTTCGATATATTGAATTTCATCCAGGAACATATAAAGTATTTCATCTAAACTGGTGATTGTCTTTTGCTTGACTTCGCTTAAATAAATGTTTAAAACATTATCCAGAAATTCGGTTGTTTTTATCTGGCTTGAATAGTCAAATAGATAATAGAAGATGTTAATCGGTTTTATCCCCCCGGATAGTAAACCGGCAACTAATTGCTTAACAACTGTGCTTTTGCCAACCCGTCTTAAACCCACGATATTCAGCATTAAAGGATGGCTTAAATTTTTCTCCAGGTGGGAAAGAATATTCCGCCTGGGCCAGTCTTTTTCAGGAATTACATAATTACCATTTAACCACCATGGATTTTTTAATTGAAGATCTTGAATTGATAGCATTTAATTTTTAATAAATAATTACTATGTTTAAATTATAATTTAGATATAGTATACTATATCTAAATTGAATGTCAAGATAAAATGGGAAGCTGTTGATTATAAACATAGTAATTCAAAACTAATGAGGTTAACACCCTCTGTATTTGTTACATTTACAGATACTATATTATCCTATCTCTTTCAAAATTTTAATCAACGGTATATTTTTCTCCTCCGCAATTTTCTTACAGTCCTCATATTCCGGCTGGGATTTGATGAGTTTGCCGTTCAAATAGCCGTGTTTTACCCTTATTTTTCCGTATTTGGTTTGGACTTCCTTTATTTCCCTTTTCAGTTTTTTTCGCCTTGTTTCATGCATCCGGACACCAAAGGCTGTAGTTTCCTGAAGAATAATTTTAACAAATTTATCCGCCTTCGAGGTTTCGGCTAAAACCGTAAGCAAAGTTCCCGGCCTGTTTTTCTTGCCGTAAACCGGCGTAAAAAACACGTCCAGCGCGCCTTCTTTCATCAATTTTTCCATCAGGTATCCCAAAATCTGCGGATTCATGTCGTCTATGTTTGTCTCAATTACCGTAATAATGTCCTCTTCTTCGTTTTCAATTGATTCACCAATAATAACCCGAAGGAGATTCGGCATGCCAGGGGCGTCCCTGCCGCCCGCGCCATAACCTATATTTTTTATTTTCAGTTCGGGGCATTTTCCAAATCCATCAGACATTTCCGATATAATCACCGCGCCTGTCGGCGTAACCACTTCAAACGCCCCGTTTTCCAAACGGACGGGAATGCCCCGCAATATATCCGCCGTGGCGGGAGCGGGGATGGGCAAAACCCCGTGCATGGATTTAGACACGCCCTGCCCCAGCGGCAGGCTTGATGAATAAATTTTTTCTATCCCCATCATATCGAAAGCTATCACGCTCCCCACGATATCAACAACCGTGTCTATTGAACTCAGTTCATGAAAATGGATTTTCGCGATGGGAATATCGTGAAGTTTTGCTTCCGAAACAGCCAGGCGGTGAAAAATCTTAAGGCTTTTTTCTTTTATTTTTTTATCAAGCCCGCTTTTTTGAATTAACTTAATAATTTCATTATAATCGCGGCTTTTCGCATTTTTACTGATAACAACGTCAAATTTGGTTCCCGTCAGTGACCCGCGCCTGACTTTTTTCGCACGCAAGGAAAACTCTTTCAGTTTAAGACGGGCAAGTTCACTTTTAAATCTTTTAAAATCCAGCCCGGCATCAATAAGGCTTCCCAAGATCATATCCCCGCTTATGCCGCTGAAACAATCAAAATAGGCGATCCGCATCTTTTATGTTCTCCTTGAATCCTAAAAGGACCCACATTACAAATTAACAAAATTATATATTTTATAATAAATAGTGTCAATGTTTTAATGGGGTCCTGATTGCGTTTTTCATGTTATAATAAATTATGTTTAAAAACCAGATGCTTACCCTTGTTTTGCCCGCCTATAACGAAAAAGAAGCCGTAAATGATGTTATTTCGGGTCACATGGGCCTTGGAATTATTGATGAAGTCGTTGTTGTTGATAATAATTCCACTGACGGGACAGGAGAAATAGCATTGAAACTCGGGGCAAGAGTGGTAAAAGAGCAAAAGCAGGGTTATGGCCATGCCTGTATACGGGGACTGAAAGAGGCGGGTGGAGATCTGATAATCTTAATTGAATGCGACGGGACATTCATGCCGGAAGATGTTAATAAGCTTCTGCCATATATTGAAAATTACGATATGGTTATCGGCAGCAGGGTGAACAAGGATTTGAACCACCCCGGCGCCAACATGGACTGGATTATCAGGTATGGAAACTTTGCCCTGGGAAAGACCATGGAAATATTTTACCCGGGCGATTTTAAATTAAATGACGTCGGGTGCACGTTCCGGATAATTAAAAAAACAGCCCTTGAAAAATTTATCGGGAAACTGCGGATCGGCGGGGAAGACTTTACGCCTGAGCTTACATTTGAGGCCTTAAAATCAGGCGCGAAGATAATCCAGGTCCCGATAAGCTACCAGCCGCGCATCGGCAAAAGCAAACTATCTCCTGACAGGTTCCATTCCATCAGGATAGGACTAAAACATCTGTTTCATATAATATCACGCAGGCCCTGACAAAAATACCCATATCTCCTCCAATTATTTTCCATTTGTGCTATAATAAATAATATGGAACCGAGGCACTCAAACAAAATATTTTTAAGCCTTATTTTTGCCGGCCTGGCAATGACCGTGGGCCTGTTTTTCTTTAACGCGTTTCATGACCCCGCGAATGAGCCCATGGTCCCGAATATAGATGTCGCGGCGGTTAAAGCAAAAATCGGGAATGCAGGCCTTGTGCCGGTGGAAGCGAAATATTATAAAGAAATTAAATAACGGGTGAACCATGTCTAAGGCAAAAGTTATTCAATGCACGCTTTGCCCCAAGGAATGCAAGCTTTATGAGGGGCAAAAGGGCGACTGCCGGGTAAGGATACATTTAGACGGAAAGCTCAATACTTTGGTTTACGGCCGTCCCTGCGCCGTCCATGTTGACCCGATAGAAAAAAAACCGGTATATCATGTGCTCCCGGGAAGTGCGGCATTTTCCATCGCCACAGCCGGATGTAATTTACACTGCAAGTTTTGCCAGAACTGGGAAATTTCACAAAAAGACGCCGAGGAAACAACCAATTTCAACATGCCGCCCCGGGATGTTGTTAATAACGCTTTATCAAGCGGGTCGAAGTCAATCGCTTATACTTATTCTGAACCGAATGTTTTTTATGAATATGTTTTAGATACGGCGAAACTCGCGAAAAAAGCGGGGCTCAAAAATATAATAATTTCCGCCGGCTATATTAACCCGGAGCCTTTGAAAGAAATTTCAGAATTTATCGATGTATATAAAGTTGATTTAAAGGCCTTTAATGATAAATTCTACCAGGAGGTTTGTTCCGCGACACTTCAGCCGGTCATTGAAACCCTGAAAAACCTGAAAAGGTTCGGCGTCTGGACGGAGATTGTCAATTTAATCATACCGACTTTAAATGATGACCTTGCTGAAATCCGGAAGATGTGCCAATGGATAAAAACTGAATTGGGAAACGATGTCCCGGTCCACTTTTCCCAGTTCTATCCCCAGTATAAACTGAAAAATCTTTCGCCTACACCTCTTGAGACTTTGCTGCAGTCAAGAAAAATCGCCGCGGAAGAAGGGTTAAGGTATGTTTATCTCGGGAACATCCCGCAGGGGGAATGGAATAACACCTATTGTCCGAATTGTAAAAATCTCCTGGTTGAACGAATCGGATATTTTGTGAGGCAGGTCCAAATTAACAGCGGGCAATGCAAATTCTGCAAATTTAAAATTGCCGGCATCTGGGGATAAAAATGACAAGAAAAGAATTTTTAAAAAATTTTGTTTTATTTATCGGCGGACTGCTTTTTGTCAAGGATGCAAGTTTATTCAGGAAGGTTTTCAGCCCGCGAAAAGAAGATTTAAAAGAGGCGAAATTTTATAAAGTTTTTAAATAATTTCAATACTGCGGAGGGACTTTCCGTTTCTCTTTTTCGTCCAGTTGGTTATATTCCTTTCTCTCCTGATTGATTAAACGTTCAAGTTCCTTGATACGTTCGAGTTTTTGCCGCCTCTTTTCTTCCGTATCTTCTTCTTTTTCTAAAAAGATGGACTCGTTTATTTTATTTATTGAATTTGAGGCTTCTTTTTTAACTGATTCGTCAAAATCATATTTCATCACATACATCAGGTAAGGAATAACTTTTTTGTCTTTTGATGTTCCGAGGACGCGGATGATTTCTTTTCTTACAACCGGAGAAGAATCCACTTTAGAGGCGTCGATAAGAGGGTTTATAATTTTTAACCCGCCGATGGCTTCCAGGGCTTTCACTGCCTGCAATCTTATATCAGGCTTTATACTGGATTTTAATATATGGATTGCGATATCCAGACCCCGGTTATCTTCGAGTTTTCCCAATGCCTCAGCCGTATATACGCGAACCAGGGGAGATTCATCCTCCAATAAAGGAATGAGGTACTCCAGCGACTGCCTTTCTCTTAAATTTCCAAGCGCCGATATCACATCGCATTTTATCCATAAATCGTCTGTTTTTAAAAGCCGGATAAGAGGGTTTACCGCCCGCCTGTCCTGGGATTCCCCTAATTTTTTTATGATTTGTTTTTTTTCGACCTTGTCTTTGGTGTTCAGCCGTTCAAGCAGGTTGTTTATTTCTTCCTGGTTTTCCGCGGTATATAAAGACCCGTTTTCGGCAAAAGTTGTAAATTTTATCAAAAAAACAGAGTTCAACAGTATTAAAAAAAATAGTTTTATTCTGAAATTTTCCATAAATTTCCCGCCTGATATCTAATTTTTGGAAGGAGGAAAATCTATTATTAAGGAAAGCGCGACTACGATATAGCCAATGATTATTGAAAAGGCAGAGACATATGAAGCCCAATTATCTCCCGATTTGTTGGTTTGCGTCAAAAGGAGATAGCCCGTAACGGCAATGAATATGCCAGCAATAAACATAGTCACATTTCCTTTATAATTTTTTGATGTATTTTCTTTTTTGATTTTTTCTACATTTTCTTTTGCCATAATAAACCTGTGGTTTTAGCAGAAAGGATACATTTTTTTACAGGATTTGTCAAGTCCTTTCTATTTTACTTTTTCATACCTGTAACCGAGCCCGTGCACTGTTCTAATTACCGCCGGTTTATCCGGGTTTACCTCAATCTTTTTACGAAGCATGGCAATGTGCTGGTCTAAAGTGCGGGTCGTTCCGAAATAATCCGTCCCCCATACCGCGTCGAGCAGTTCGTTCCTGTCAATGGCTTCATTCGGGTGCGCGTAAAAATATTCCAATAATTTCAATTCCCTGGGGGAAAAATCAAAAGTTTTATTTCCACGGGTGCCGCGTAATTGACGCGCATCTATCCGGGTATTCCCCAGAACAAAATTATCAGGGGTCCTTGAATTGTTATTTTTTCCAGGGGTTGTTTTATTTACGCCGGACCGTCTTAGAACAGCGTCTATCCGCGCCAGGAGTTCGTGTATCCCAAACGGTTTTGTGACATAATCGTCGGCCCCCAGTTTAAGCCCCAAAACCTTATCGATTTCCTCCCCCTTGGCGGTAAGCAGGATTATCGGGACATCCCGGTCCTTGACGCGTATTTCCTGGCAAACATCATAACCGCTTTTTTCCGGCATCATAATATCCAAAATAAGCATGTCAATTTTTTGTTCCTGGAATAATTTTAACGCCTGCCTCCCGTCCGCGGCGGGAATTACATTGTATCCTTCACTTTCAAGCACATCTATTAAACCTTTGCGGATATTTTTATCATCTTCAGCAATAAGAATATTAATTGATTTCATTTTCTTCTCCAGAGTTTTATTATAAAACACGCTCCTCCGCCTTCCCGTGTTTCATAAATTATGTCCCCACCCAAATCGTTAAGAAGCCGTTTTGTGATACTTAACCCAAGCCCCGAACCGGGGTGTCTGGTTGTAAGTGAATTATCCACCCTGTAAAACTTTTCAAAAATTTTTTCTTTCTGACCCGCGGGAATACCGGTCCCTCTATCCATAATTTTCAGTTCACATAAATCACCGGGTAAATTCAGTTCCAATTCAAATTCTTTGCCACCAGACGCGTATTTAACCGCATTGTCAATTATATTTAAAAGTACCTGTTCAAACGCGTCCCTGTCTAAATCAACAAGGATTGGAGCTTCAGGTAAATTTTTTTTAATAAACATCCCCGCCTCTTTTATCCTGGGTTCCTGTGTTTCCAGTATATCATTTATACATTTGATAATATCGATTTTTTCCAGGTGATATTTTTTCCTGCCCTGTTCAAGGCGGCTGAAATCCAATACATTATTTACAAGCCTTGTCAATCTCTGGCTTTCAGACACAATAACATTTAAATAATCCTGTATCTTGTCCTGATTTTTTATACGGCCTTCCTTCATAAGTTCGGCATACATGCGGATCGTGGTAAGCGGGGTCTTGAGTTCATGTGAAACGTTGGAAACAAAGGATGTCTTTTGCCTGGCATCAACCATGTTATGATGTGCCTGCCACAATAACAATGTCCCTCCCGAAAGTATGGCTGTAAGAAAAATGCTTAAAATTAAACTCCCGATTATAAGAAAACTTTTTTGCGTATAGCCAGGGGCTTCCGCGCCGGTAAAATATATCCCTATTTCCCAGTGAGGCAAAACGGGCGCGAGGGATATGGAAGAATCCGGCATTTTGTTTTCCTCTATCATATCCCTGCCTATCTGATGGACCAGTTTCCCTTTTTCGTTAAGCAAACCAAACACTATGCCGGCCGGTGCCCCGGTTGAAAGCCCGGGTAAAATCCTTGACAGAAGATACATTGTTTCAATTTCCACGCCATAAACAGGCCCGTCTTTGGTTTTCTGAATCCATCCAAGCAGGTAAAGTTTATCCTCCCAGAACCAGGGTATCCAGCCGTTCCCGGTCACAATGTCCTGTTCTTCCCCGGGTGAGCGTTTTGAAGACAGGACATTCTTTGCGACTTCCCTGAGCTGGCCGGCACTTTTTAACGGCTGTTCTTTCCCTCCATAACCGATGCCGGTTCCATTTTCTTTTAATGTCCCTTCAGTATACCAGGAAATACGGCCTGAAAATAACCCGTTATAACGCGCCATAAATTCTTTTTCTCTTGATGTTACAGGATTGTCAGCGGGCGGCAGTAATAAACCTTTTTTTTGCTCATATATAAAAACATTGTATACAAGCGGGTTACTTTCTTCTAAATCATAAAGTTTGTCCCTCAAACTTTCGCCCGGCATTCGCGAAAGACTGTCTTTTAAAGCGTCCTTTACTGTTATTATTGACAACTCAATATCATTCGCAATGACCCGGGCCCTGTCCATAGCTGTAAAACGGACCTGCTGGTTTATTCTTTTTTGTTCGTTTTGAAGAATGCGAAAGGCCGTTACCCCGATAAAAACAGTGGGTAAGAAAAACAATAACAGATATATAACCAGTGATTTTTTGTTCATAACTGTTTATTATTTTACCAGGACAAGGGTCAAGTATTAAATCTGGAAAATTTTAATCTTGACCCTGTCTTTTATTAAAAGCGGTTTATTTATGCTTTTGCTGTTGAATCATTTGATAACTGTCCGTTCGTAATATTTTTCTGTTTTTCGCATCCCACCCTTTTTCCTCAATCTCGTCCACCTGCGCTTCCATTTCCCGGGCCCTGTTAATCAAATTTTTATCTCCCGTCTCTTTGCCGAGCGTTCTCAAGTTATCAATAGACCCCTTCAATTCCTTAATTGCTTCTTTCTTCTTGCCCTGGTCAGCCAGGGAAATGGCCTTATCCTGCGCGACCGCGCTGATATTAATATTATATTCCCTCTGGACATCTATGTTAATTGATTTGTTTACCTCTTCCTGGTTTTTGCTGAATTTTACTATAACATCGGCAGAAACATTTTCCGTCTTTTGCGAAACAGCGTTTTCATAAGAAATATTTGCTGTGGCTATTTTTTTGGTCTCATCCGATTTTTTGCTTGAAATCTCAACTTCTATTAAAGCGTATTTCTGCTGTTTACCGTAAAGCTGGTTCAGGTAAAGCTCTATGACCCCGTCTTTAATCCTGCCCTCGCGCCCGATTATTGAAACAGGGGATACTCCGTCTGAACACCGGATTTTTAAAATGACCTTTTTCGCAACAATACTCAAAACATCTCCCAGTTCCGCGGCGAATATCCGGGACAGGTCATTATCCGATTCAACAAAATATGAATTGCCGTCGCTGTTTTGAGAAAGCCTTGTCATCAAATCTTCATTATAATCCGTGCCTACCCCGACAGTAGTCACAGATATGTTTTCCTTTACGAGGGCCGACCCCAGTCTCCCGAGGTCATCGGGACCGCTTGGGCCGACATTTGCCAAACCGTCAGAAAGTAAAATTATGCGATGAGTGTATCCACTGCCGAGATTTTTGCGTATTTCCGACGCCCCCTGGCTTACACCGCCAAATAGCGCGGTGTTCCCACCCGCGTGAATACTACGTATACGCCCTTCAATCCATTCGGTATTTCTCGCGCTCTGGGCGGGCACAATTGTTTCTACATTGTGGTCATATATCACCAGTGAAAATATATCTTTGTCTCCCAGCCGCCTCAAAGCTTCAATTGCCGCCTTTTTCGCGTTTTCCAACTTGGTCCCTGCCATTGACCCTGAGCGGTCTAAAACGATAGACAGATTTACCGGCGGGCGCTGTTCTTCCCCCGGGGCTTCCGGCGCGTCCAGCGTCACCTTTAAAACCGCCTTCTGTTTTTCGCCCGCAGGGAGTATTCCCCTGTCAAGTTCAATACGGCAAATTACGGGAGAAGTGGAAGCCGCCAGAGAAAATGGTATCAAAACATTTAACATTACAACCATTAAAATAATTTTATTTGTTATGCTTTTCATTTTACCCTCCTTTTGACTGAATTAATACTAAACAATTTTTTTGATAATGGCAAGTGTTCTGTTACATAAACTTTAATATTACACCTCCTTTCAGATTTTTCTTATTTTTTCAACTTCCATATTACATAAAAATCCGGGATATGTCGTCATGGCGATGTAAAATGTTTGTAAAAAATTTGTAAAGATATCAATTAATTTTCTATGATATAATAATGTAAAATCGAAAGGGGATTCTATCTATGAAAAATATTTTATCGAAGGCACGTTATCTTACGCTTATAGCAATTCTTTCATCTTTTATTACATCCATCATGGCGTTTTTGTGGGGAGGCTATAAAACTTATACCGTTATAACCCATTTGATAGCCGCAATCGGCGGCGAAGAACACGGGATCGGCGTTGAACTCATCGCGATCATGGACACATTTCTTATAGCGACCGCCCTTTACATTTTCGCTGTGGGGCTTTATGAATTATTCATATCGGAGCTCAATCTCCCTGAATGGCTTACCATACACAACCTTCATGACCTCAAAGCAAAACTCATCGGCGTGATAATTCTTGTGATGGCGGTCACTTTTCTTGAACATCTTGTTCACTGGGAAAACGCGGCAAATACCCTTATGTTCAGCGGTTCAATAGCGATTATTACTACTGTCCTGATTGCCTTCGGTCATTTTGGAGGAAAGGATTAATTTGTGTTAATATCAGAAATCTGATATATTATCGCCATGTATATATTTATTTATATTCTCCTCTTACTTTTCGGCGCGGCTATCGGATGGATTTTAGCTTCTTCCAAACACAAAAAAGACGAAGCCCTTTTAATTGACCTGAAAAGCAATATCTCCGCCGGTGAAAATACCGTCAATGAACTGCGGAAACAAATCGAACAAAAAGACAACCTGATTAACGATACCCGCAAAAATCTTGAGTCAGAGCAAAAGGCCAGGGCGATCGCGGAAACAAGACTTTCCGAGGCGGATAAAAATATTGAAGAACAGAAGAAGCTTTTGGAACAGGCCCAGGAAAAACTCACAACTACCTTCCAGGCGCTTTCAGGCGAGGCATTAAAAAGCAACAACCAGGCGTTTCTTGAACTTGCTAAAGAAAGCCTCTCAGTCATATTAGGCAAAGCCAAGGGGGATTTTGACAGCAAAGAATCCGCGATAAAAAACCTTGTCCAGCCTTTGTCGGACGCACTGCAAAAATATGAAAGGCAGATAAATGAATTGGAAAAAACGAGGGTCTCGGCATACGCGAACCTTGACAGCCAGATTAAATCGCTTATTTCATCCGGGCAGCAGCTCCAGAAAGAAACGGGGAACCTGGTAACCGCCCTGCGACGCCCTGAAGTGCGGGGACGGTGGGGCGAAATTACGTTAAAACGGGTGGTTGAACTCGCGGGCATGTCAGAACACTGCGATTATATTGAACAGGTTTCCGTCAGCACGGAAGAGGGCCGCCTGCGTCCTGATATGATTATCCACCTTCCGAATGACAGGGAAATCGTTGTTGACAGCAAGGTTTCTCTGGACGCATACATCGACGCAATCGCGCAGGACACAGAAGAAAAGAAAAAAAACCTCCTGATGAAACACACCCAGCAGGTAAAAAATCATATAAAGATTCTCTCAGGTAAAAAATACTGGGAACAATTTCCGAAAGCGCCTGAGTTTGCAGTGATGTTCATGCCGGGAGAATCGTTTTTAAGCGCCGCGCTGGAAAACGACCCCGCTATAATCGAAGATGGAATCGCGGCAAAAGTAATAATCGCGACGCCTACCACGCTTGTCGCGCTTTTGCGCGCCGTGGCGTACGGCTGGAGGCAGGAACAGATCGCGAAAAACGCGCAGGAAATCGCAGATCTGGGCAAAGAACTTCATAAAAGGTTCGAAACCTTCATGGAACATTTAAACAAAACCGGAAACAGCCTTTCCCAGGCGGTAGGAAATTACAATAAAATGGTAAGCTCCCTTGAGACCCGGGTCATGGTCAGCATTAGAAAATTCAAGGAGCTGGGGGCGTCTGAAAATAAAGACCTTCCTGAAATCGCGTCAATTGAATGTACGCCGGTTAAACCCCAGGGAGAAGAAGATGGTAATTAAACCGGAGTGATAAATATGATAAAAACCAAGATTATTTGCACAATCGGCCCGGCCACGGAATCATATGAAACGCTTTTAAAAATGTCCAATGCCGGCATGAATATCGCCCGGTTAAACATGTCTCACGGGACCCACGCGAGCCACTTAAAAGTAATAAAACATATCAGGGCCGTCAATAAAACGGCGGATTTCCCGGTAGCAGTCCTTTTAGACACGCAGGGCCCTGAAATAAGAACAGGCGATTTAGCCTCCCAGCTGGACCTCAAAACAGGTTCAATCATTTCAATTACGCTCCGTGACGGGATAAACGTCGAAGAAACCTCCATCCATATCAATTATGACGACTTATTGAACACGGTAAAAGTCGGGGACAAAATTACAGTCGATAACGGTTTAATCAATCTTGAAATACTGGAAAAACAGGACCGTTTAATGAAATGCCGGGTCATAAACGGCGGAATCTTGAAAAGCAAACGCCATGTAAACCTGCCGGGCATCAGGGTAAATTTACCGGCAATAACCCAGAAGGACAGAGATGATATCCGTTTCGGTCTTGAAAATAAAGTGGATTTTATCGCGCTGTCTTTTGTTCGTGAAGCAAAGGACATAAGGCAGTTAAAGAAGTTGATTGGAAACAAGGCCGGCAAGGTAAAAATCATAGCGAAGATCGAGGACCAGGAAGGGGTAAAAAACATAGATGAAATAATAGAGGTATCGGACGGTATCATGGTCGCGAGGGGGGACCTCGGGGTTGAAATAAACGTCGAAGAGCTTCCCAATGTCCAGAGGGAAATAGTGCGAAAATGCGCCGAGAAGGGACGCAGGGTGATTATCGCGACCCACCTCCTGGAATCGATGATACAAAACCCTATCCCGACACGCGCGGAAGTAACGGATGTCGCTAACGCGGTTTACGAAGAAGCTGACGCGGTCATGCTCTCGGGTGAGACGGCCGCCGGGAAATACCCGGTGAAATGTATTGAATATCTGAATAAAATCATCCAGAAGTCCGAAAAACTGCATGGATTGAATTTTTACGAGAAACTCATCATAGGAAACGACAAACAACATCTTACAGTTTCGGCCGTTAAACTCGCTGAATCACTCAAGGCGCGGGGGATACTGGTATTTACCCGCAGGGGATATATGGCTGACCTCACAACAAATTATCATCCCTTTTCCGCAAACATATACGCGTTCACAAATACAGGCCATGTCCGGCGCACATTGATGCTGAACCGCGCGGTAATTCCTTTTGAAATAACATTCAATGTGGACCCCGAAAAAACCCTGCAAACGGCGTTTAATATATTAAAAGAAAAAGAAGGGTTTCAAAAGGGGGATAAAATTGTGGTGATATCGGACGTTTTAACCGGTGATAAAAAAACAGACGCGATCCAGATAAGAGAAATTAGTTAAAATATATGCAAATATTTCCTTTAATTTATACTATCCTGTTCTTTGTTATTTTAATAACCTCGGTAATTTATATTCAATATGTGTTTTCATTGCTTCAGATAAGATTTAAAAAAGGCAGCTGCCAGATAGCGCAATACCAGGACCTGCCGGATTACCTCCGGCAGGTTTTTAAACCTTACCAGGATGAACTGCTTGAGCTCGGGTTTATTTTATCCCACTGCGAACTTGTCGATCCGGTTTTTTCAGCGAATGGCCAAAAAATATGGATTTGCGCCTACCTTAAAAATGATGAGGGAATTTATGCGGAACTCAAACTGGCCAATATCGTGGAACCCCCGTTATTATGCGATATAAGTTTTTCCTCTGTATTCGCGGATGACAAGTTTCTCACAACTTTAAATTATCTGAAACATGCCGTTGTCGGTGAAATACCGAATACGACAATACAAGACCCATACGCGGACACGCTGGAAGGGCATTTATCAAAACACCGTGAATATCTAAAACAACAGTATCCGAAAAATCCCGTGGTTATCACCCCGGAACGCTACGCGGATTTGTCGAATAACGCGCTTCAAAATTATGTCATTAAACTGGAAAAAGATAATTATGTTCAAAACGCGGGAGACGGCGAATATTCGTTAAAATTAAAACCCACGCTGACAGCGGGACTGCGGGCGCTTGGCCGTTTTTTTAAAATCCAGGGAAGAAAACAGCGCGCCCTGGACAAACTTAAAAAACAAAAACAGCCCATACCCCGGGTCCCCGTGGAAATCGAGGTTGAAAATTTTCTATGGTATGAAAGCTACAGCAAATCAAGGCCCATTAAAAAGTTTATTAAACCTGCGCTTTTGGTGCTTACGCTTGTTTTATTTCTTTTGTCATTTAGCGTTTCTTTATCAATGAAAATAGTTTTCTGGATCGCGATAACTATTTTTATACATGAACTGGGGCATTATTCAGGCATGAGGTTATTCGGATACCGCGACACAAATATTTTCTTTATACCGTTTATAGGCGCTGTTACAACCGGCATGAAAGAAGACGCCCCTGTTTATCAAAAGTTAATCATATATCTTCTTGGGCCTGTCCCCGGCATGATTATCGGGACGATAATGATGCTTGTCTTTATCATTAAATATTCATCTCCTGAACCGCTTTTCGCCGAGGCCGGGACGGCTTTTATCGCCATTAATTATTTTAATATGCTGCCGGTCCTTCCCCTGGACGGGGGCCAGGTGTTTAACCTTCTTTTATTCACGCGGTTTCCGCTGTTAGAAGTGTTTTTTTATATCGCAAGCGCCGTAATTTTATCTATTCTGGGTTTTGCCATGCAAACCGGTTTCCTTTTTATTTTCGCGGTCATAATGCTTTCCGCCGTCCCTTCCAAAATAGCCGCCGCCCGCGTTATCAAAATTATAAGGCAAAGAATAAACTCGGAAGGATTAAACATAAACGACGAAAAACTTTTGATTGCCTTGATTTTCAGTTTATTGAAAGACAAACGGCCCCTGAATTTCAGGCAGAAAATAAATATTGTAAAAGAAATCCGCTGGCGGGTAAAAAGCCCCCTGCCGGACATTAAAACAACTTTTGCCGGTATCTTCGCTTATATCGGTTTCTTTATCCTGCCTGTGATTTTAATTGTTGTATCCGCAATAACGTATGCGATATTTTTCAGGCCTTTGCCGAAAACAAACAGGAACGATACTCTTCCATCCCGTGTCATTTTGCCGGTCACGAAGGAAAATTTTAATACTTTCGCTGGAAAAACAAATGAATTTAAGAAATGAAGAACTTATTTGAATCCAATCCTGAAAGCCCCCGTGTTTATGTTGTCGAGGCGTCCGCGGGATCCGGAAAAACATACGCTCTCGCGAGGCACTATTTAAACCTTCTTTTCCGGGATGGTTCCCATCCAAAAGACATCGAAAATATACTCGCGATCACATTCACAAACAAGGCCGCCGCTGAAATGAAGGAAAGAATTCTGGAAGCCTTAAGGAAAATCGCTTTTGACAAATTCTCGGGCCCTGAAGAAAAAAAATCCATTTTAGAAAACATACCAGACATAAAAAACATACAAATCAAGGCGCAGGAACTTATGGATTATATCATAGCCAACTACAGCTTCTTTCAGATACAGACTATCGACAGCTTCATTAATAAAATTCTTACAAGCTGTGCGTTCAGGCTGGATATATCTCCAAATTTCGAGATAAAAGACGACCATTCACGCCTTCTTTTATACAGCCTTGATGAATGCATTGATGATGCTAATCACAATAAATTCACCAGGGAAATTTTTAATAATTTTCTGCACCAATATTTATATCTTGAAAACAAGGTCGGATGGATGCCGAAAAAAGATATTTTAAACTTGATAAATTCAATGTATTCACAGAAAAATATTTATGGAAAAAATTTTCGAAAATTCGATTTAAAAGGTGAAAATATTTTAATATCAAAACGCAGTTTGCTTAAACTCTACCGTGCCCTGAACGAAAAAATGACTCCTGATATTAACGGAACTTTCCGGAACTTTTTAGCCAAATTTGTTGAAAACAATGAAGATAATTTCGACTTCGCCGATATTACGAAAAAAACATTTTTAAGAGATGAACTTCCCGCCCTGAAAAATAAAACTATTCCAGACGAACTTAATAAGCTTTGGAAAGAAATCCGCTGTAAGTCTTCAATCCTTTCCGAAAAAGAATCAGCTTCATTTTTTAACTGTTATATTGATATTTTTAATATGGTTTATGAAATATTCAGGAAGAATGCGAGAAAAGATGATTTATTATTTCTCGGCGAACTTAACGAACAGGCGCATTCACTTATCCGGAAAAATGAAATCGACGTGCCGGAACTTTATTTAAGGCTTTCGACACGAATCAGGCATTTTCTTATTGATGAATTCCAGGATACAAGCGTCCTTCAATGGCGGAATCTGGATCCGATGATCGAAGAAATTCTCTCTACAGGAGGAAGTTTTTTTTATGTCGGTGACAAAAAACAGGCAATATTCAGGTTCCGCGGAGGTGAATCCGCTTTATTTGATAATATAAAAACAAATTACCGGGAGTATGTAAAACAAAATTTCCTGGACACAAATTACCGGAGCCAAAAAGCAATTATCGAATTTATAAATAAAGTTTTCGCAGAAGGAAATTTAAGGAATTTCATTAATTATCAGCAAAGTGAAAATGATACGCTCCGGAATTTCAGTGAAAATGATATAGATGAGATAACTGATATTTTTTCATTCGCAAAACAGAAACACAGGACAGATGAAAAATACCAATTTGGTTTTGTAAAAGTGGAAGCAGTTGAAATTGCCGATAAAGAAGAAAAATATGAAATCATCAGGGAAAAGCTTTTAACCCTTATTGAAAAGTTAAATCCACAGGACGGCATACGCCTTAAAGATATCGCGATTATATGCCGTGAGAATGAAGAGGTGGAACTTGTGAGCAGCTGGCTGATTGATAAAAAAATCCCTGTCGAATCCGAAAAAACATTAAACATAAAAAATAATCCTTTTATAAAGGAACTAATTTCCTTCCTTAAATTTCTGAACTCGCCGGTAGATAATCTTTCTTTTGCATCATTTATAATAGGGGATGTTTTTTTAAAAGCATCAGGCCTTAAAAGAGAAATTATTGAAGATTATCTTTTCGGGCTGAGGGAAAAATATTCCATGGAAGCGGGTTTTTATATTTATCGTGAATTTCAGAATACTTATCATGATATCTGGAATGATTATATTGATAATTTTTTTAAAACCGCAGGTTTTACTGAATTATATGAGTTTATAATTGATATTTATAAAAAATTTAATGTGTTTAAAAATTTTCCCGGCCAGCAGGCGTTTTTTATGCACTTCTTTCAAATGATAAAAGAGAACGAAAAGGAACATAATGGAATAACGAATTTCCTTGAATATTTTGAAGAAGTAAACAATAAAAATATTTTTATTAACGCAAAGGATATAAATGCCATAAAGGTTTTAACAATTCATAAATCCAAGGGCCTTGGATTTGGAAGTGTGATAATCCCTTTTCTTGAATTTGATAAAAATTCATTCAAATCGAGCAAAAACCAGAATATAAATTTCATTGACAAGGATTCTGAAAATCTTTCACTTGTCCGACGTGACAAAAAATATGCCCAATTGTCAGAACATATCGCTTCTATGTACAAAGAAGAATACAAAAAATCGTTTATTGATGAGCTCAATACGCTATATGTCTCCCTGACGCGGGCAAAAAACGAACTTTATATTTTTATCCCTTTTTCTCTTAAAAAAACTGCTGACGAAAATGGTGAATTAAAAACAGGAAATATCGCTAAATATCTTATCCCCGAAAATATTTACGAATGGGGAACCGCGCATAAATATTTGACGGAACCGGATGATAAAACATCATCCATAACTTTATCTTTGCCTGAATATAAAGAATGGATGCTGTTTCTCAAAGAAGAATTTCATGACGTTAATTCAATAAAAAACAGGAGCCAGATATTAAAAGGCAAAATTCTGCATGAAATCTTAAGCTCAATAGAAAATATGGCTGAAGAAAGTCAGAAAGGTGCGGTTGAAAAAGGCATTTCAAAAGCACAGGTATTATTCCCGGATGTTTCTGCTTTTTCTGAATTCAAATCGATAATAAACAAACTTTTGGATAAACCAGAATTAAAAAAGTTTTTCTATGTCTCTGACGGGAAGGTATATCTTGAGAAAAATGTTGTCGACTATTTCGGAAACACAAAACGGATTGACCGCCTGGTTATAAAAGAAAATGAGGTATGGATTGTTGAATATAAAACAACCGGTGAATCTACTGCAGATTATAAAGAGCAGGTTAAAAATTATATGGATTTAATTAAAGAACTATTCCCGTCAAAAACAATCAAAGGATTCGTAATATTCCTGGAAGAGGCCAAAGCGGAAGAAATATGAATTTGATTTTTTATTACTTTTCGCTGTGCAAAATCCCGCCTGTGGCGAAATTTTCTTTTTCCATCTCTTCAATAACAATCCATACCGCATCAGGTTTTACTCCGATTGAAGAAATAATAGCATCAGTTACTGCTTTACTCATTTTCTTTTTTTGTTCAAGCGACCGGCCTTTTAAGATTTGAATGTTAACTATCGGCATATTTATACTCCTTTAAATATAAACATACAGGAATTTCAGGATTATTTCAAGTGGATTTAATAGGAATTTTTTTCAAGCATTTTATGCTTGACTTATTTAATAAATGAATTATAATTATGACTTATTTATTAAATAGTTAGTAAAAAATGGAGGGATATGCAATGAGAAAGCCTGTATTATCTTCTTTGATTCTGCTCATAATCTGCTTAATTTCTAATTATAGTGTGTTAGCGCTTACCTTAACACCTTCACCCTATGATATGAAGATAAATTCACTCACTTCAACCGTTAACTATGATTCATCCGGCATTAAAAATATAACATTTAGCGGAAACGTGTCAGGCTCTGGAGGACCTGTAAACACAATCAGCTTCTGGTCCGCAGATTCCTATAGTTTTTCTATGACACATCCTTTATCACACACTTCTACCCCGGGAAGTGAATTTTTTGAAGTGAGGCTGGATGCTTCAGGCAATTTTAATTTTGTTGCGGACGATTTTGGATTTGCAGGCCTGTCATTTGATACATACAGTTCAACATGGTCCAATTTAACTGAATATTCCTATTATAGTCTGAGTGACATAGATTTATCTAAAGGTTTTTTTATCGGTTTTGATGAATCTTACACAGAATTTCCAAATCACTATACTGAATTTCCATATTATTTTACATTAGCTGACAGCAATTGCTATGTGCATGATTTTGGCATGTGGCCGGCCGAGTTTAGCCCTGCCTCTACAGATTATCCTACTTTTGAATATAATAAGACTTATGGCGGCCAATTTGCTGCTGTGCCGGAACCAACTGCATTTATGCTACTGGGTTCACTCTTATTTGGAATTAAGTTGGGCAGAAAAAAGATAAAAAACTAAATTTTAATGTAAATTTATTGGCCATTAATAACTATTATAATTATGCTAAAATTATGTAGTTAACCAATATTTATATTAAAATACCATGCAAAAAATAATCACATATAATTTCAGTGAAGATTTTATATCAAATTTTGCTGATTATCTTGTAACGAACTTCATCAGGAAAAACAGTGATTTAAGCCGGGTATCAATTATCTTCGGCGGGAAACGGCCGTCTTTATTTTTAAAACGCGAGCTTGCAAAAAGGAATAAACGAAGTTTCTTTCCCCCTCAGTTTTTTTCAATTGACCAGTTTGTAAATTATATTGTATCAAAAAACGGGCACTTTCATATACCACACGATTTAGAGTCATATTATATAATCTATAATGTAGCCAAAAAAATTTCTCCGGAGCTTTTACTAAAACACGCCGGATTTTCTGATTTTTTGCCGACAGCGCAAGAGATTGCCGGATTTATTGATGAACTGGACATTGAAAATATTTCTGCTGAAAACCTCAAACCTGTTGAGACCCTTTCAGAAATAGGTTATGAAATACCCCCGAATATTAATAAATTACTTACAGGTATTATCAAATTAAGAAATTCATACCATAATGAACTTAGAAACCGGAATTTTATTTCCCGCGGGCTTATGTATATGGATGCGGCAAAAATTATTAGAGAAACAAAATTCCCTGAATTTGATAAAATTCTTTTTTGTAATTTTTACTATCTTCATAACACTGAAAAAGAAATAATTAAATATCTTATTAATGAAAACAAGGCCTCAGCCTTTTTTCAAAAGGATTCAAATACCTGGCCTGTTTTCGATGAGCTATCAAAATTATTTAACCACAGAATCGAGCCGCCTGTCACCCATTACCTATCACCTAAAATAAGTATCTATAAAGGTTTTGACAGCCAGTCACAGGCCGGATTGGCGCGTGAAATTCTAAAACGCGAAATCATTGAAAAAGACGGGTCCCTTGAGAAAACCGTAATCATCCTTCCCGACCCGGATAACCTTGTTCCCCTCCTGTCAGAAATTTCCACTGTCGTGGAAATTTTCAATGTTTCCATGGGTTATCCTTTAAAAAGAAGCACGCTTTATAATCTTATTAAAACTATCGTTAACGCTCAACTAACAAAAAAGGGGGACACCTATTATACAAGAGATTATATCAGGGTAATTCTTAACCCGTTAATAAAAAACTTGAAAATTTCTTCCGATCCCGCCATAACCCGCATACTGGTACACAAAACCGAAGAAGTCCTTCTGGGAATGAAAGAAACCCCCTTAAGCGGAAGCCTTTTCCTGGAACTTGACGATATTGAAAATTCAAATGAACTTTTTGAATTCTGTTCTAAAATGGCCCCCGGCACCGGAGCGCATGAATTTAAAAATATTCTGAAAGAGATCCACAGGCTTTCATTCCGCCTATGGGAAAATATCACGGACTTTTCCCGGCTGTCCGCGAGCCTTGAAAAGTTTAACGATTACCTTCTTTCAAAAAGTTTTATCCACAGTCACCCCATTAACACAAAAATCCTGGACAGGATTTACGGCATTATCGATGAACTAAAAGCCGCTGAATTCAAAAACCAGCCTTTTGACAAGGAAGATATTTTCAGGATATTCGACAAAAAAATACACAGCGAAGCCGTCTCTTTTTCCGGTTCCCCATTAAAAGGGCTTCAAATTCTCGGGTTATTCGAAAGCCGTTCCTTAAACTTCGAAAATGTGATTATCATGGATGTCAACGAATCAATAATCCCGGGGACACGGGACGGTGAATCGATAATTCCATGGCAGGTCATGGAAAACCTCGGGCTGCAAAAACTAAAACAGGAAGAGGAAATCCAGAGATATCACTTTATGCGTTTGGTCTCGGGTGCAAAGAAAGCTTATTTGATCTATGACGGGTCTCCTGAAAAAGAAAAAAGCCGTTTTCTCGAAGAAATCATCTGGCAGAAACAAAAAGAACAAAAAACGCTTAATGTCTTTTCTGAAACCTGCGTGAAATATAATCCCGCGAACGCTTCAGCCGCGATAAAAACGAAAAAAAAGAACGAAAAGATAATCAAATATTTTAAAGAGGATTTTATTTATTCACCATCAAGCGTCGACACCTACCTGAACTGCCCGGTGAAATTTTATTACCAGTATGTTTTAAGGCTCAGGGAGAAAGAAGACCTTCTTGACGAGGTTGAGGCCAGGGACATCGGTACATTCATACATGAATTGCTTGATTATTCATTCAGGGGATTTTTAAACAAAAAACCTGTTATTGACAATAACTATGAAAAAGGGTTTTTTGATTTATTCAGCCGCAGGTTTTCCGAAAGGCTTGAAAAAAGACTGGGGCCGGAAGCATTTCTTGTAAGAGAAGTCATGGAATACAGGCTGAAAAAGTTCCTGGAAAACGAACGTTCGCGGGACGTAAAAAAGGTTCTTTCGCTCGAGGAGAAACTTTCCGGGAAAATAAA
>JBFMCF010000111.1 GCA_040754625.1 bacterium
ACAATATGATGATTATTATACCTCAAAATTTTCTTAAAAACAGGGGGGAGCATTTAAAAAGTTGATTTTTATCGATAATGATAAGGAATTTTAATAAAATGTCAAAGAGATTTTTGACATTACGTATGTTGAAAAGGAGGAGAAAATAATGAAAAAATTTTTTATTTTAATAAGCCTTATAGGACTTATAAGTCCTATATCATTTGCGAAGGAATTGCAGGGCACAATAACCCTGTCAGGTGCATGGGCGATTTACCCGACTGCGGTTGCGTGGGCGGAGGCGTTTAAAAAATTAAATCCAAAAGTCCAAATTGATATTTCCGCCGGCGGGGCCGGGAAAGGGGCCGCGGACGCTATCGCGGGCCTGGTTGATATCGGGATGGTATCGCGCGACCCGGATCCCGCGGAAATTAAGAAAGGGATATCACCGGTTTATATTTTGCATGACGCGGTATATCCTGTAATCAGCGATAAAAATCCCGCTCTTCCGGATTTATTGAAAAAGGGAATAAATAAAAAGACATGGTTTGATATTTATATTTCAGGCATAATTACTAAATGGGATGATATAATAGGCAGAAAGATAGGTAAATCCGTCCATGTTTATACCCGTTCCGATGCTTGCGGAGCGGCATCAAGCTGGGCCGCTTATATTGATAAAAAACAGGAAGATTTAAAGGGCGTGGGAATTTACGGCGACCCGGGGCTTCTTGAAGCGGCGAGAAGGGATCCGATTGGGATTGGTTATTCTAATTTTAGCTATGTGTTTACACGAGAGGGGAAAGTGGTCAAAGGTGCGAAACTTGTCCCTGTTGATTCCAATGAAAATGGTATCGCTGACGCTGATGAAATATATAATGACCGTGAAAGCGCGGTTAAAGCCATACGTGCCGGAAGATACCCGGCGACAAGAAAGAATTATTTCTTCACTAAAGGTAAACCAAAGGGATTGGTAAAAGAATTCATAAGTTTCGCTCTTTCGGATGAAGGGACAAAGATCGTGGATGAAGTCGGGACGAGTTTGTCTATATCGAAGGCGGACAGGGGAAAGGTGCTGAAGGGATTAGAATAACGGTTTAAACAGTTTAAACCATTTGAACCGTTTAAACGGATCAACCATGACTATACGTAAATTCAAAGACTTACTTGCAAAGAAAATAATGGGGCTTTTGGCCGGGTTGGCCTTAAGCCTCGTTTTTTTGATAATTTTGGGTTTATTCAGCAGGTCTAAATCGATACTCGCGGTCAATTCATTAAAAGATTTGTTGTTTTCAACAAGCTGGCACCCGACACAGGGCAAATTCGGGCTTTTGAATTTTATTCTCGGCACGGTCTGGGTGACAACAATCGCGGTTATTATTTCCGTACCCCTGAGTATTCTTACCGGCATTTATCTCGCGGAATACGCGCCAAGGCGCGTACGTGAATTTATTAAACCCCTGATTGACCTTCTCGCGGGGATTTCACCCGTGATTTATGGCGTCTGGGGGGGTGTTGTTATCGTGCCCCTTGTAAGAGATTACCTGATGCCTTTCCTGAGCGGGAAACTTCGTTTTTTCCCATTTATATCTGATAATTATACCGGTTACAGCGCGCTGGCAGGCGGAATTGTTTTAGCGGTGATGGTTTTTCCTATAATTATCTCGATTATTGATGAGATAATCAAAACGGTCCCCCTGGAGATGCGTGAAGCGTCGTTGTCCCTTGGCGCGACAAAATGGGAGACAGTAAAATATGTGGTTTTAAAAAGGGTGCGGCCGGGAATTATCGCCGCGATAATTTTGGGACTTTCGCGTGCGGTGGGTGAAACCATAGCGGTTTTAATGGTTGCAGGCTGCAGCCTCCAGGAGTTCCCAAAATCGATTTTCGACACGGCGTATCCCCTGCCCGCGTTTATCGCGAACACTTACGGTGAAATGATGTCAATACCCTTGTATGATTCTGCTGTCCTTTTAGCGGCGTTTATATTATTATTGATGACAATTTTATTTAATATGCTTGGATGGGGGATTTTGCTGCGTGTTAAAGAGTAGGGGCAGACCCCTGTATCTGCCCAACTAAGAGGGCGAACCCACAAGTTCGTGCCCTACAAAAGAATTTAATATGAATAAACGAAAACTTGAAGAAATATTTTTTAAAATATTGATGATGACTTCCGCTTTTATCGTCGTAGGGAGTTTAGTATTTATAGTAACAACAATATTTATCAAGGGATTCCCCGCTTTGAATCTGGATATGATAACAAAGACCCCTGAAGGCGGGTATTATATCGGGAAGGAGGGAGGGGTCCTTAATGCGATCCTCGGTTCCATAATCCTGGGACTGGGCTCGACTTTTTTGGAGATTTTAATCGCCCTGCCCCTGGCTTTTTATTTGAATTTGTATCTTGATAAAAAATCAAGATTTGCTTTTATTATAAGGTTTTTTTTGGATATTTTGTGGGGGATTCCATCAATTGTTTACGGCGCGTTTGGTTTCACGCTGATGTTGTTTTTCGGGTTGAAAGCGTCACTTCTGGCAGGTATTATCGCCTTAAGTTTTGTGGTTTTACCGATAATGGTTCGAAGCATGGACGAGGTCTTAAAAATGGTCCCGGTGGAATTGGAAGAGGCATCGCTTTCTCTTGGCGCGACTAAACTTGAGACAGGGATAAAAGTGATTATTAAACAGGCGATGCCCGGGCTTTTGACAGCGGTTTTAATAGCTTTCGGCAGAGGAATCAGCGACGCGGCGGCAGTTCTTTTTACGACGGGATTTACCGACAACCTGCCTTCCTCATTATTCAAACCGGTCGCGAGCCTACCCCTCGCCATATTTTTTCAGCTTGGAACGCCTTTTGAGGAAGTCCAGGCGCGGGGTTACGCGTCGGCGCTTATTTTAACGGTTATTATTTTATTGATAAGCATCGTGTCGAGAATTTTGACAAAAAGATTTTCGAGACACATTATTAAATAGCACGGAAGCGCGGAAGCGCTGAAGTGCGGAAGTTCACTATTTTTTAATCCTTCCGATCTTCCGCGCTTCAGTTCTTCCGTTCTAACAATAGGAGTTCTATGGTAACAAAGACACACATCAGCGTAAAAGACCTGTCAATATGGTATGGCGGCCAGCAGGCATTAAATAATATAACCATTGATATTCCCGACAAAAAGATCACTGCGATTATCGGGCCCTCGGGATGCGGGAAGACCACCTTGCTTAAATCTTTTAACCGGCTGATTGAATTGCGCGAAGGTATAAAAGTTGAGGGCAGGGTGCTTGTTGACGGAGAAGACATTTACGACCCGGCTGTTGAAATTATTAATCTTCGTAAAAAAATGGGTTATCTTTCACAGAGGCCGCAGGTTCTGCCAATGTCAATTTATGAAAATATTGTCTATGGCCCGAAGATTCACGGCCTGAAAGATAAAAAAAAGCTCGAACAACTTGCGGAACGGTATTTAAAAGAAGCGCATCTCTGGGATGAGGTGAAAAACAGGCTGCACGCTTCCGCTTCGGGGTTATCCATAGGCCAGCAGCAAAGACTTTGCCTCGCGAGAGGGTTAGCCGTTGAACCTGAAGTTATACTGGGAGATGAACCGACTTCAGCATTGGATCCGATTTCGTCCAACCGTATTGAGGAACAATTGATGGAACTGAAAAACCGTTACACAATTGTGCTTGTTACACACAGTTTAGCCCAGGCCAGGAGGGTGGCTGATTATGTGATATTCCTGTATCTCGGAAATCTGATTGAACACGGCCCCGCGGGTTCAGTTTTTAGAAATCCGAGGTATTTTAAAACTCAGAATTATGTCAATGGAAAATTTATAGAAGAGCCCAAAGTTGATAAGGTTCTTGACTTAAAAGGGACTGTGTCCCCGGGCAATTTTGTAAAGATAAAACTTGCCATCGAAGAAATTGCGGCGGGGAATATCTTAAAAATCATCATTGACAATAATCCGGAATCCAGCGGTATACCAAACTTAATAGAATTTGACGGCCATAAAATCCTTGAAATAAAAAGGCTTGACAAAATGGATTGGGAAATAGTTATGCAGAAACAGGAACGGGATTATATTGTTTAGATATTTAATGTAAAATTTAAAAATCAAGTTATAATAATAACATGTTAAAAAATATTTTGCTTGCCTTTATTCCTGTGTTTGTCGCGGTTGATGCAATCGGTGTTTTGCCGATTTTTATTTCTTTCACTCAAGGGTTGAAAGAAAAAGAAAAGTCAGCGGTAATCCTGAATTCCATATTTACCGCAATAATACTTGCTGTCGGTTTTATTTTTCTCGGCAAAGCGGTTTTTAACATCCTGGGGATTACGGTCGGCGATTTTATGATTGCCGGCGGCGCGATACTTTTCAGTATAGCGATTTCTGATATTATCAAATCCGGCAAAAGGCGGCGGGTCCCAGCCAGGGAATTGGGGGCGGTGCCGCTCGGCACACCGTTAATCGTTGGGCCTGCGGTTTTAACAACATTATTAATTATCATTGAAGAATATGGAATTTATGCCACATTGATATCTGTCGCCGTAAATGTTTTAATGGCTGGTTTGATTTTTTCCATGTCGGATAGGCTTATAAAAATAATTGGTGAATCCGGCGCCAAAGCCCTCTCAAAGATTACAAGCCTTCTTCTCGGTGCGATAGCCGTTATGATGATTAGAAAAGGTATATTGCAGTTTATCCCTTAAAATCATTCTTCAAATCTTTCATTATTTTAAGTTGAATTTATTTTGGTTTTGGAATATTATTAAATCGAAGTGAAAAGTAAATTTATTCCCTTAAGTTTAACTTTTTATCTGCTTTTCATATTTTTATATGTTAATGCGGATGAAAATAAATTTAATTCTGAAGAAAAGATTTCAATTGAAACTACTATAGCAGATTTTCGTTTTCTTAAACCGCCAACTATGTATAAAAATTATTCAGACAAAGAAAAAATTGATTTGCCTCTGCCTGATTATAAGGGAATTCCCCTCGAAGAGGCGATAAAAAAAAGAAGATCTACTCGTAGTTTCAAGAAAAAACATGTTTCTTTAAAAGAACTTTCTATTCTTTTATTTGCCGCTGATGGGATAACGAGAAAAGAAGGAAACTCAGTATATAGAAGTGCACCTTCAGCAGGCGCACTTTATCCGATTGAAATTTATTTAATTGTTAATGATGTGGAAAAATTGAAACAAGGGCTTTATCACTACTCTTTTTCTGATCATAGCCTGGAGTTGGTTAAAGAAGGGAATTTTAAAAAGGAAATCACTGATGCCTCATTAGGTCAGGAGGTGACAGGTGAGGCAAATGTGACCTTTATTCTTACATCAATTTGGAAAAGGATAACATGGAAATATGGTGAACGGGGTTACAGGTATGCTTATATAGAAGCAGGACATATCGGGCAAAATATTTATCTTGAAGCTGCGTCTCTTGCGTTAGGTTGTGTTGCTGTTGGGGCTTTTTACGATGACAAACTTAACAAACTTCTAGAAATCGACGGTGAAAACGAATCTTCCATATACATCCTCTCTATAGGAAAAATATAATCAGTACCGAAAAAGAAAGCAAGAGAAGAGACGTTCATATAATTTGCCAGAGCACTAGCCCAAGTTCCGCAGTGTGATATTGGGAATGATATTTTTTAGCTAAAGGAAATCTAAAAAAGCTTGATAAATCAATAGCGGATTAAAAAAAAGTGAATGTAGTGCAGACCACCCTCTTGAATAA
>JBFMCF010000112.1 GCA_040754625.1 bacterium
TTTTGGTCGTCTAAAAATATTCCGAATCGGTTTGAGTAAGATGTCATTTTTTCTACAAACAACAGTTGCTTTACAGTTTTAATAATTCGACCGATTGAAAATATGTACTTACTTCTCAGGAATCATACTTTAATGAACGTCCCTGAAATCCCCCCTGAAATCCCCCTGAAATCCCCTCTGAAATCCCCTCTGAAATCCCCTCTGAAATCCCCTTTTAAAATCTGTTTGAACAGCTTAAACGGTTTGAACTGTTTAAATCAACTGACAGAATGGAAATCGGCACAACAAATGTTCTGCTGATTAAAGCATTGCTATATTCATTTCACCTCAACCGAAGCCGACGGGTCGAAGGGATTTGTGCGCACTGCCAGTTCATCCAGAAACTTTTAATCCGCCCATCTTTTATATAGGTTATGTTCAATATCCAGCGCGTCTAAAACCCTGCCCGCGATAAAATTCGCGAGGTCATCCATGGATCCGGGTTTGTTGTAAAAGGCGGGCATCGCGGGAAGTATAATACCCCCGGCGTTTGAAATTTTAAGCATGTTTTCAAGGTGGATTGAACTTAAAGGGGTTTCTCGGGGGACCAGAATCAATTTCCTTCTCTCTTTCAAAACGACATCCGCGGCCCTTTCGATTAAACTTGAGGATACACCCGCCGCTATCCTTCCAATACACCCCATGCTCGCGGGAATTACAACCATTCCGTCTGTTTTGAATGAACCGCTGGAGATAGACGCGTGGAAATCGGTATTTTCAAGATATTCAATATTTTTATTATTGAAATAATCCTTAAAAAATATTGTCAATTTCTCTTTTTCAGGCAGTTTAACCGATAGCTCATGCTCAAAAATAGCTAAACCGGTGGCAGAACAAAGCAGAAATATTTTAACACCGGTAATATTAAGGCTTTCGACCAATCTTTTCGCGTAAATTGAACCACTGGCTCCTGTTACGGCAACAATATATTTTTTACCGATACCCATAATAATCATATTATATTCCAGCCTTCATAATTTGACAAATTATTTTTTTGTGTTATAATCTTTTTTTAAATTATATTTCAAATACCGGTGACTGGTGCGCTGGTGACTTTTTTTGGAGGACATTTATGCTTAAATATATGCGAAATAACCTGAAAATAATCATGTGGATAATCATTGGGACATTTATCGGGACTATTTTTGTTTCATGGGGAATGGGCGGGATTCAACAGCAAAAAAATATAGCCGCGAAAATCAACGGGAAAAAAGTGCCTTTGACTGAGTATTATGAAATTTTAAACCGTTATTATAATTTCTACCAGAAAATTTATGGAAAGAATTTAAATCCCGATATTCTTAAAAAGATGAATGTGGAAAAAATGGCAATAGACCAGATTATTAAAGACACATTAATTGAAAAAAAGGCGGAAGAAATCGGTGTTACCGTTTCAGATGATGAAGTAATAGATTATTTCAAAAGCTACGATATTTTTCAGACAAACGGGAAATTTGACCCGAGGAAATTCAGCCAGGCGGACCAATTTGTGGACGCCAGCGGAAGAAAAGTCAATTGGAACGAGCAGGAAAAACTGGTACGGAAAGACATAATCCGCATGAAAATGGAAGAAATCATTAAAGACGGCATAACGGTCTCAGATAAAGAAGTCGAATTCCGCTACCTGTTCGAAAACGAGGAAATTAAAGTGTCTTATATCTTCATAGACCCTAAAAATTTTCTTTCTGAAAAAAAGATTAAAGAATATTACCAGAAAAATGAAAAACAATTTGAAGAACCGGAAAAGGTAAAGGCAAGCCATATCCTTTTTCTGGTAAAAGACAGCGATAATTTTAATGAAGAAAGAGAAGCCAGGAATAAAGCGGAAAAAGTCCTGGCTGAATTAAAAACAGGAAAAAATTTTGCGGAACTGGCAAAAAAATATTCTGAAGATTCATCAAAGGAAAAAGGCGGGGATTTGGGTTATTTTTCACGGGGCATGATGGACGCGAATTTTGAAAGGGCGGCTTTTGCTTTAAAAACCGGGGAAACAAGCCCGATTATCCGCTCAGCTTACGGTTTTCATATTATCAAATTGACCGACAGAAAAGACCCGTATATCAAGCCGTTTGAAGAAGTAAAAGAGAACATCAAATACATGGCTGTAACTGATGAGGAAAGAAACCAGGCAAAAAAACAGGCGGAAGAGATATCAAAAAACCTGATTGAAAAAAATGATTTAATTAAAGCGGCCGCCGAATCCAAAATCCCGGTAAAAAGCCTGGATTATTTCAACCGTTCAAAATTTGTTTCCGGAATTGCCGACAACAAAATATTTAAAGAAAATGCCTTCAAATTATCAAAAGGAGCCACAAGCCGTTTAATTGAGGCGGAAAACGGCTTCTATTTTATAAAACTTCTTGAAAGAAAACAAGTGAACGTGGAAAAATTCGCGCAGGCCAGGGATGAGCTGAAAACCCGGTTGTTACAGGAAAAAAAATCCAGCTATCTTGACAATTGGTATAAAGATTTGATAAAAAATTCGAAAATTGCAATATATATAAATCCAAATGAACAGGTTTGACCCTCAGTTTCCTTCGTAAGGCGTCAGATTAACACGTTTGGCCATTTCGCGCAATAAATCGTAATCTTTATCATTGACCTCTATAAAACCGTCAAGCCATGCACGTTTTAATACCGACAGGTGTTCATTTTCCACCTCTACGGTATCTTCTTTTTTGATGCCAATCATTACATCCTTTACCTGTTTAATCAACGCGTCTTCAATCTCTTTCCTCGCGGCTAACGTGCAGTAACTTATCATTTCCGACCTGGCTATAATCCTGAAATCATTCGGGCCAAACTTTTTATCCGCTATTGCCTCCCTGAGGTCCTCCAGCGGAGCGGCTCCCGCGTCAAAGGCCTGGTAATAAACGGCATAAAGCACTTTTTCATGTTTAAAAGACCCGGAGGGTATAGCATAATAAGCCAAATCTTTTTCAGGGTCAACGCCATTCCGTTTTAACAAATCGTAAACCGCGAGGTATCCCGCGGGCGCGAATTCCGGACCGAAAATAAATTTTTTGTCTTTTAAATCCGAAATATTTTTAATACCGCTTTCATTCCGGACAATGATCGTCCCGATAGTATTTTTCCCCTCGGGACCTCTTTTTTCACCCACGACAAGTTTCGCCTGGTAATTTTTCTTTAAAATAATATACATGACGGAATTGGCATGGACAAAATCGATTTTTTTCTCCCTGAACGCGTCTTCAATATCATAAGTGTTCAAATAAACCGCCTCAAACTTTTTACCGAGTTTCTTGTTCAGATAATTCGTCAGCGGCTGGAACCTCTCCTCTGTTTCTTTAAGGCTGTTACAGACCATGTAACCAATCTTTATTGAATCTTCAGCGTAACAATATCCATAAAAATTAATTAAAATCATAAGCATTATTATCATTTTTCTATTCATTTAATACCCCTTTCATATCTGAATAATTTAATATCAACACCAGGTGCATCCAGAAAAGGCCTAAACATCACAATACCTGAAACAGCGTCATCTTTGCCGTCTTCAATGGTTTTCCCGATTTCATCTTCATTTAAATTTCCCCAATAATTATTCGCGGCTTCAATTTCCAGAGCGCCTTTATTGTCCAGGTTAAATTTTTTGTTTTCCGCTATGTTATTGTAACCCAAAACAGCGTCCGAGTTGTTCAAAGAAACCCCGTCTGACCCGTTTTCAAGAATAAAATTACGATGAATATTTAATTTTGAATTATTGCCTGATATGCCGTCCAATTCATTTTTGCCGATAAAATTGTCATTAATTGAAATTTCCCCGCCCTGGAAAAGAGCGCCATAACGGTTATTAATCATAAAAGAATTGGAAATTTTACCCACGGACTCTTTCATCCTTAATCCCTCAAGATAATTATCTTTTACCGCGTTCTTTTCAAAAATAACTTCTGAGCGGAAACTATGCATAGCCGAATAGTTATTGGAAAATACCGTGTTTACGATTTCCGCCCTGGAATCGCGAAAACGCAGTGCGCTGTAATTATCGCTGAAAATACTGTCGTTTATTTTAATATCAGACTCCTGGAATTGAAAACCGCGGCTGTTATTGAAAACTATCGTATTTTCCATTATTATTTTGGAAAAATGGCTGTGAAGGGCCCTGTACGCGTTTTTAAATTTGCAATAAGATAAAATATTCGGGTCACCCTCGCTTGCCATAAAATATAATCCCTCCCAACGCGTTTTATTGTTTTCCGGGCCGGATGAGAAAATTATGGGGAGGTCTTTCTCACCCCCCGCTAAAAGTGTTCCAAAAATATAGAGGCCGCTTTCACCGATCCCATCCATATTTTCGTCCTGCCAGAGAAATTCAATTTCGGCCCCGGGTTTAATAGTCAAAACCGATCCCGCTTCCACCGTGCATATGCCTTTAATAAAAATTTTACCTTCCCAAACTGTATTATTTGTAATATGCGTCTTATTATAAACAACAGGTCCTTCTTTTATTCTCTTGATACACCCGGACAAAATTATAAGTGTTATAACGAGGGCAATATATCTATTCCTGCCTGACATCATATTTATTCCCGCTGAAATTGTTGCCTTTTAAAATCAAATTTGATTTTATGCCGATGAAAATTCCCTCCTCCTCGTTATTTTCAATCCAATTCCCCGTAAGCTCACCCCTGGAAGAAAAAATCCCGTAAAAACCCGCGTAATTTTCCCTTATGACATTTTTAGCTATTTTGGGATATGAAATTTCACCTGAAGAAACAAAGGCGTATTTATTTTTCTCAAAAATATTTTCTTCGATAACGGGAGAAGATTTTAAGGAATCAATCCCCGTAAAGGCATTTTGAATTTTGCAAAAATTAAAAATCCCGTCTTCCGCCTGGTCAAGAATAATCCCGGCCCAGAAAATCCCGTCCATGGATTTCCCTTCGCCGTAAAATATTATAGGATTATTTACTTCACCCCTTGCAATAATCTTACCGCGTATCAAAATTTCATTATAAGGCGACAAAAATAGCGGTTCATTTTTAGAAGAATCTTTTTCCTTGATTTTGATTTTAGTGCCCGGCTGGATTATAAGTTTTACGCCTTTCGGAATCAAAAGGTCATCGTCAATCTGGATAATTCCGTCCCAAACCGTATTTTTGGTTATTATCCCGCTAAACAAATAAATTTTTTCCCTCTGCCCAGGATTTATTTTTCCTGCCTGCGGATTTTTTAAGCATCCCGATGTTAATAAAAAAATTACAATAAAAAAACTTTTTTTCTTTCCCATGACAAACTTAAATCAATTTTTTCTCTTTCAAAAACCATCTCGCAATGTCCCCTGCTGATTCCGTTTCATTATTTATTTTTTTAAGGAGTTCTTCATATGTTTTATCATCAATGGTACCGCCTAACTTATCCAGCAATCTTGTAAGCGCAGGGAACTTTTTGAGGGTGTCTTTCCGGACAACAGGGGCGGCTATACAGGGTAAACCCTGCTTTCCGTCACGTTCGTTTTTGTAAAATTTACTTTCAAATCCAAACGGTTTCAGCCAGACAAGATTCAGCTTTTCCTGGTATTCCCGCCGCACAACTTCAAATATTTTATCCTTTTCAGAAACATCTTTTCTTTTCAGGACCTCGGTCAAACTTATGCCGGTATATTCGACAAAAATATCGATATCGCCTTTTTCCAAAACAGCATGGCCGTTTTCACCCGGTTCCAGCATTTTAACTACAGCAGTCGTCCCTGTCCTTTCCCGGATAAGTATCGCAAGCATTTCAGCTAAAATCATGGACTCGGGATTTTTTTCCTGGCCGATGTAAATAGTTTTGCCGACACAGGCATAGGAAAGTGCCTGAATGGAGATAAAACTTACAATAAATAACGCCGACAATAAAAACTTATGTTTCTTCATGGTATTCTCCCCGTGAAAATTCAAATTGCAAAATGCAAAGTTTAAAATGTGGAATCACTTCACACTTCATAATATTGTTTATTTTGTCATGAAATGACACAACAATTTTGACTTTCAATTTTTGAATTTTTCGTTACACGTTTCAAACACATCGGATCCGGACTTTTAAAATTCCCTTCATAAAAATAACTGCGTCCCCGGCACCCGCCCTGGCACCAGTTTACAAGCCGGCAGGGAATACATTCCTCAGGCAGCATGGAAACCTGGTTTCGTAAATTCTCCGCTTTATTTTTCCAGATTTCCCTAAATGACTCCTTATTTAAATCGCCTAATTCCACATCTATTGAAGAACAGCCGTAGACCCTCCCGTCCCGCCTGACATATGCCACTGCTGAACCCGCCTGACAGCCGTTATACACCCCTTTGGCCGGCGCGGAGGTGTCTCTTTCAGGATAAAATATCGAGCTTATAAAAAAATCTCTTATCACAAGTTCAATGTTTTTTTCCCAGTATTTAATCTTTATGGCGGTTATATTTCTAAAATTTTCGAGCCTTTCTTTTTCTACCTTAAAAACTATGTTGTCCTTTTCGCATTTCCAGCTGTTAAAGTTGTTGATGATAAACCTGCCAAATGACATATCAACCGCATTGTCTATCATATAAATTATATCTTCAAAATTGCTTTTAGTTACGAAAACACTGGCCGCTTTTTTCTCCTTTGAAACGGCCGGCGGCTTTTGCCCGTTAAAACCGCCTGTAAGTATTTCCGGCCCGAAAACAAAACATTCAACAAGGGCCTGGGTCCCGGGCTCCAATAAAAAGGCGGGGCATTCGCCCTCCAGAAATAAAAAAACCTTTACGCCCCTGGATTTTGCTTCGGATAAAATAAAGCCGGTACTTTTTTCTTTACCCTCAAACTCTCCCCTGACGGCCAGTTGGAATATTCCGCTCGAAATTATTTTTTTTCCTGAAAATATAATATCTTCTTCCCGTTCCGGCAAATCCCATTCTAATCTAAGTGGAACCTGAAGCATTGTCTTCCTTCCAGCAATGCGGATCCGGCTGGTTAAAATCGCCGGACACAGCATAGGCCCTCGCACTGCACCCGCCTAAACATTCTTCATAATTTTCGCATGAAACACATTTGCCTTTTGCTTCCTTATTACGGAGTTTCAGCAAAACAGGCGAATTTTTCCAGATATCCTTAAAATCATCTTTTAAAATATTCCCGATAGAAACCGGCATAAAACCACAGGGTGTTATGTCCCCGTTAGGCTTAATGGCAAGTGAAAGTTTACCGCAGCTGCTCCCGGGAACAATTGTTTTGTCCCTGCCGCCAAATTCCTTTAAAAGGCAGATAACAGGGTCGTCCAACGATATAGTAATATCAGAAATTTCTTTTTTCTTAATCAAAACGTCCCGGTAAAATCCCATCCATTCCCGCGGGGTCAAATCCAGCTCGCCGCGGTTTTTCAATCCTTGTCCGCTGCATTTATAATTGTGAAAAGTAATTTTTTTAATACCCAATTTCCTGGCCAGGTCAATAAGCTCCCCAAATTCCCTGTAATTCATTCTGCTGATAACGGATGATACAGCGGTCTCGATATTATTTTTGCGCAATAATTCAATCGCAAAAACCGCCTTTTTAAAGCTTCCCTTTTTATTGCGAAAATTATCATGATCCCTTTCCCGCGCGCTGTCTAAACTTACTTCAACTTTTGAAATCCTGCTGTTTTTAATTTTATCAACAATCTCTCCGTCAACTAAAAAACCGTTTGTCGAAACACTTATATGAAGCCCGTTCTCACGGGCAAATAACGCGATATCAAATATGTCTTTTTTCAGAAAAGGCTCTCCCCCGCCGAAATTCGCAAAATAAACTTTTGCGGCAACAAGCTTTTTAACAATTTCCTTGTTCTGCCCGGCCGGTAATTCTTCATATTTCTCCAGCCTGGAATAACAGTGCTTGCAGTTAAAATTACAATTATTGGATAAACTCCAATTAACCAACAGCGGCGCGTCAGGTATTTTTGTTTTCATCATAAATCAACCAGCCTTCTTTTAAAAGTCGGCTGAGAAAATAATTAACATCGTCCTTTAATGTTTTCTCATCTGTTTCAAAACTCTTCAATATTTCTGACACTATCCCGTCCTCTCCTAAAGTTCCATCGGCCAGCATCCAAATCTTGCCTGCAACATAGTTCAGCTGGTGGACCACATCGGCAATAACCAATGTTACCACAGATTCTTCTGAAATATCCTCGCCGTTTCTCGCCCTTGCCAGTAATTCTTCTTCTTCAATCTCAACTCTCCAGACAATTTCAGGATTACGTTTTATTTTCTTCACCCAGCCCTTCCTTTTTAAGTTATCTTGTTTATATTCACTTCCCCAATGTTGCCACAACCCTTTTTGCCATTCCCTTGCATACCTTATATCTCAGGAAGGGCTGGGTTCACGGTCTCTCCATATGGAATATACCTCCTGGTATATGAGAAGTTTCTTGTCAGGGTTTTTTATTGGACTTGGCTGTTTTAAACTTTGATAATTCCAATAACTTGTATGAAAGCTTTGCGATTGAAAACTGGAATGTAGACGCTAAATTATTATTATCCAGAAATAAATTTACCTCAGCGGATTTCCTGAAATCCAGCAAACGGTTTAACCTGGTCTTTAAAACATAATCATTATTCCTGTTGACCGCGCTTATAACCCGTTCTATTAAAGCATCCTGGTATGCAAGACTGTTCCTGACATCCCACAATTTTTCATAAGCTTTAAAAAATTCGTATTCCTTTTTATTTTTGGATTCCATTTCTTCAATTTTATTTTGTTCGAACCTGCTGATGGGAATAAAGGCCGTATCATCTTTTTTGTCCCTTGTCATTTTTAAAGCCATATTACAATATCCCCTGCTTAATTGTATCATCTCATAAGACCGGACAAAATTTTTTCTCATATCTTTTTCGGCCATATCCCTGTATTTCAGACCCTGATTAAAATACCATTCTACTTCCTCGTTTCCGCTTTGAAGCACATTATCCACATCATCTTTCACAAGATCATCCAAATCGGCGATTTTTTCTTTCATTATATTTTCTATCCCGCGTAACAATTCATCCACACTGAGTTTCATGGCGCTCAGCAAACAATCCATGGCGAAATTGATGGAATCCTGCGCAGAAATATATTCCCTGCGTTTGGTCTCAGCGCGGGCTTTTTCATAAGATAGTTTTGCCTGCTGGAACAAATCCTTTAATTTCGCGCTTATATCATTGAAATTATTGTTAAAATAAAGTTTATTGCTGTATTCAAATAATGTTTCAAGCTGCTGCATCTTATTTTCCACCCTGTTTTTTAATTCATTTGATTCTGCATTTGATAAATTCAAAATTTTATTTGAAAGGTCTTCCGCCAACTCTATCTTTTTTATGGCCGCATTAAATTCTCCTTTTTCAATAAATTCTTTGGCCTGGGAGGCAAACTCGATTGCTTTTTTCAAGGTTAAATGATAATCCCCGTTATAAAATTCAGAAATTAAAATTTCATATTCAATTAATTCCTGAAGTTTAAACATCTTTTCTTTTACCATTTCTTTTATATCAGAGGTGTCAAGCTCTTTATCGCTGTGTCGCTCCTCTGAATATGCAATAAAAACAGGGTGCAGCACGAAAATAAAAATTATGCCGAATATAAATAACTTCTTCATTAATATCCTTGATTTATTTTATAAATTATATCATTTTTTCTTTTAATTTACTATCAAAATTTAATTTATTACTCGTTTTTTGGGCGTGAAAAAATTAATTAAAACACCAAACAGGGTAAGAACAGAAACAAATTCCAGACGTCCAATCCACATTTCAATAATGTAAATAATTTTTAAAAGCGCCGGCATATCCGGATTGGTTATACCGCATGAAAGGCCGGAGTTGCTTCCCGCGGAAACAGCTTCAAAAAATGCCTCAATCGCCGAATAGCCGTAATACATTCCGAATATCGTACCGGTAAAATATGTCATCATGTAAAGCAGAATAATCATCATCGCGTTTTTGACAAGGGAGTTATCCAGAAGATAGTCACGTATATGATGAAATTTTTGTGAAACAACGGAAGATTCCGGGGAAATAAGCCTTCTTACTTCCTGGATTAAGCTTTTAAAAACTATACCGACTCTCAAGCTTTTAAAACCGCCGCCTGTGGAACAGGCGCAGGCGCCGATTGACATTGCAACAGAGACCCCCATCATGGCCAATGCCCCCCATTCTTTAACAAATTGTATCGCGTAAATCGTCATGTTGCCTGTGGTTGTATGGCCGGACAAAATTATGAAAAACGCCTTCCGGAAATTAATCAAAAAACCCGGGTATGTTCTTACCTGAAATAATCCCCATATAAGAATTATAAAAGAAATTGAAAGAGTAACTATGAAAGACCTTATTTCAATATTTTCCCGCATTTCTTTTCTCTGGCCGGACCAGATTGCGTAATGAAGCGCGAAATTAAATGAGCCAAGAATACAAATAATCGTCACAACAGCGTCAATCCAGTAATTATGGTAATAAACAATATTCTGGGTCTGCGGGGCAAACCCCCCTGTGCTCCACGCCCCCATAAATAAGCATATGCCGTGGTATAAAGCCTTGAAAAAAGGAAGCCCGTCCGCCAATTCAATAATGGTAAGAATTGTGGTCCCAACCGCAAGGTACAAGAGGCTGATCATCCAGATTGCCCTGGATGTCTGGGCGACATTCGGCAAAAGTTTTTCTTCCCTGCCTTCACCGACATACATTTTAAACATTCCCGATGTGCCTCCTACCATAAAACTGAGCGCAATAACCACTATCCCCTGCCCGCCGCAATAAGTTAAAATATGCCTGTAAAGATTCAACCCGTATGAAACATGGTCCAAATCCTTCATTAAAAAAAGCCCTGTAGTGGTAAAACCGCTCATTACATCGAAACAAGCGTCAAGATATGAACCCATTACCCCGCCAAGATAGTAAGGAATGGCGGCCAGGCACGTGGCAACTATCCAGCTGAAACCTACTGCGGACAGCCCCTGCGTCCACGACGGTGTCCTATCCGTACGGCATAAAATCATAAACAAAAAACCGGCAGCCAGGGAAATTGAACCGCCGAGGACCAAATCAACGGCAGGGTTCCATTCTTTTAAAAGAAAAGATATTACGGCTGGAATAAACAGGAGAAAACCCACCCCTGCGATAATTTTTGAACTAAGGAATATTATAATCTTTGCATCATCCGCATTAACCTTCGGGCTCATTTTCTTTTTCCTTTTTTCTTAAAAATATTTCAATTCCAAAAAGAATTACTGCAAAAATAAAAACCCCCGATGTTATTTTTAACCTTTTTTTGTCAACGGGACGTGAAATATTACTGCCTTTTTTTAAAACATTAAGGGCATCCAAATGGATATCCACCTCGCCCATATGCTCGGGGCAGGCGCGATGGAATCTGCCAGTTATCTGGATAAAATCACCGGCGTGGTTATAATCGCCCGGGTGAGACATGTTTTTTGCCAATTCCGCAGGCATCCAGACGCCGATAGCATTGCTGCCATCAGAAACATTGATCCACGCGAATTCTTTTTTATAGAAAATATCCCCTATAGTTTCACCTTTAACACAGACTTCTTTAAAATCATGTTCCCTCGCGTTTTCAATCAATTCAGTTACAGAAATAAAGGCGTAAGCGCCGGATATATAAGAAAATATTATTAAAAAAAACCAGAAAGATACTTTTTTCACCCAGCCCTTCCTTTTCTTTAATGATTTTATATTTCTAATCAATTTTCAGTAACTATTACTGTATTTTTAACCTCATCCTTCTTTTTTAAACTTAGGAAGGGCGAGGTTCATCTGGAAAGTATTTCTCCTATTATGAATATAAATGCCATAAGCAAAAACAAGGCAACAGAAAAACCAACTTCCGTTAAAATCCCTAAAAAAACATCTTTTAGCCAATTATTGCCATTTTTTAACATTTTAATATTAACTTATTTTTCCTATAAGAGAAGTAAGAAGGGACTGTTCATTTTCAACCGATGTTATAGCGATAACATCATCTCCCGGGGTAAGGACTGTTTCACCTTTTGGAATAATTATATCACCCCCGCGCACAATGCTGACTAAAACAGAATTTGGAGGAAGTGTAATATCTTTAATCATTTTGCTGATAACAGGTGAACCTTCACCAAGGTCCACCCGGACCAGGGAAATATTTCCTTTTTTGAAACTTAACAAATTTATGAAATCATCCAGCGAAACTTCTTCCTCGACAATCTTCGCGATAATGGTGGTGCTGTTTACAGGGACATCAACACCCAATTCGGAAAAAATCGCTTCATTGTTCGGGTTGTTGACACGCGCAACTGTGCGCAAAACATTATACCCTGTTTTTGCGAGCTGGCAGGCGACAAAATTGTCCTCATCGCTGCCTGTAACCGCCGCGAATACGTCCGTTTTTGCAATCCCGGCCTGTTCCAGTATATTAATATCACAGCCGTCCCCGTTAATGACCATTGAATCAATTTCATGGGCAATTTGTTCGCAGCGCGCCCTGTCTTTCTCTATTAAAGCAACATTATGCCCGTCCCTGGCCAATTTTTTAACCAAATAATATCCGACCTTGCCGCCGCCGACAACTACAATGTTCACCCCGCCCTTCCTTTCTAATTCTTAAGTTCACAGCCACATTTACCCTCACTCTTCCTTGTTACTATTAGGAAGGGCGGGGTTCATTTTCTTTTACTCCGCCTGTACTTATTGAAAATAATCTGAATATTTTTCAAGTTTTTCCGACTTGACCATTGCGTAAATTATCACATTTTTCTCAATAACATAATCTTTCTCCGCCATATTCAATTTTTTATCCTTTTTCACCAGGATAATCTTAAATTCATTCTTTTTTTCTACCTCCCCCGCGGTTTTCCCGATCAAATCCTGGTTAGGAACAAAATTTATTAACCTGACATCCCCGTTTTCTAAAATACTTGAATCGCTAGAATAATTAGTCTGGATAATCTTGTTTTTCATAAGCCTGGCGATTAAAGTCGTCCCGCCTACTACATCCAATCCCAGTTTAAAGTATGTTTTTTCTCTGCCGGGGTCATATATTCTTGCGACAATCTTGGGCACTTTGAAAATTCCCTTCGCGACCTGGGCAGCCATAATATTTGTATTGTCACGATTTGTTACTGCCGCGAAAGCATCCGCTTTTTCAATCCCGGCCTCTAACAAAACATTCTTGTCAAAACCGCTCCCGGTTACTGTCGCGCCGTTGAACCCCACACCAAGGCGGGTAAACGAATCCGGGTTTTTATCAACAACAACGACATTATGCCCGTCATTGCTTAAAATATTTGCCAACTGCGCACCAACACGGCCGCATCCCACAATAATCACATACATAGTGTTTCCTTTTATTTATAAAGAGTAAACAGGCCAAAACTTGAATTTACAAGTAAAATATTAATCACTCTGGTAACTGTGCTCCCTCATATTTTAAAGTAAACAGGCCAGAGCATAAATCTCCAAGATTATATACTTAATAACCGGTTTGTCAAGGGTAAAATGAAAAATCTCTTGACAAATATAATTGTTTTCACTATAATACTTTTGATTTTTTCCAATGTAAATATTTCAAAATAACTATTTGTGAAAGGGGCTAAAAATGATTAATAAAAACAAGGTGAAAAAGATAGCATATATCGGATTATCCTTATGCTTTTTGATTTCATGCCAGAACAAAGAAAAATTGACCGAAAAACAACAGGAATCGCAGCAAATTGTCCAGATGGTCCCTGGTGCGGGAAACGCATGGAAGTCAGTAAGACTGATAATAAAAAACAAAAAAGATCCAAAAGATAAAGGCAAAGATTTCGATGTGGAAATAGGGGTAAATCCCGTATCAATCCCAAATACAAATCTCAAGATTAAAATTGAAGAATTCTATCCTGATTTTTGCATGGACGGCCAGGGCAAAGCCGGGTCAAAAAGCACTACTTTGAACAATCCGGCTGCCCGCATAATTGTAGAACAAGAGGGAAAACCTCCATACCAGGGATGGTTATTTGCCAATTACCCGGATGTTCATGAGTTTCCAAGTGAAGAGATAAGTATCCGTTTAAATGACTTCATCAAAAAATAATGACCGGATTTAATATGTTAAATAAAAAAATAATTATTGTTGCTTTTTGTTTCTTAGCAATATTTTCAATAAATAATACTTTTGCCGAAGAAAAATCGATAAAAATCGGCGTCCTGCTGGCACACACCGGGGATTTAGGCACCTATGGAAAAGTAATGAAAAACGGCACAATTCTCGCTTCTGAAATGATCAATGAAAGCGGCGGTGTTTTAAAAAAGAAGATTGAACTGATTCACAGGGACAGCCAGACAGACCCAACCATGGCTGTAGACGCGGCGCAGAAATTGATTGATATTGATAAAGTCGCGGCAATTGTCGGCGCAATTTCAAGCGGCGAAACCATACCTATCACAACATCAGTCGCCGCTGATAAAAAAGTAATAGTAATCTCGCCGTCTTCTACTTCGCCTGAAATCACAAATCTCAATGATAATGATTTTTTGTTCAGAACAGTCCCTTCAGATGCGCTTCAATGTGAAGTCCTCGCGTCAACAGCAAAAGAACAGGGGTTTAAAAAAATATCAATTATTTATGTAAATAACTCTTACGGCGAAGGGTTAGCGGAAACAATGAAGCAGGCTTTTTCAGTCATGGGGGGGAAAGTTTTAGAATCAGTTGCGTTTAATCCCAGCCAGCCGACTTACCGTTCTGAAATACAAAAAACCGTTAAAAATGAACCTGATGCTTTACTCCTTATTGCATATCCTGAAAACGGCGTAAAAGTATTACGGGAGGCTATTGAATTCGGCTTTATTAATAAATTCCTGCTTACCGACGGAATGAAGGCGGATGAAGTTGTTAAAAACGTGGGAGGAAAATATCTGGCCGGAACATACGGAACGGCGCCCGCACCGGTGGAAAGCAATTTAAGCAAAAAATTCAAAGAAGCATATCAAAAGAGGTTTGGAGAAATGCCCCCAAAACCTTATATCGACACCAGTTTTGATGCTGTGATTGTAACCGCCCTGGCTATCGCAAAAGGCGGGAGCGCCGACGGGGCGGTCATCCGCGATAATTTGCGCAAGATTGCCAATCCCCCTGGAGAAAAAGTAAACTTTCTGGATTTAAAAAAGGCACTTCAATTGATTGAAGAAGGCAAAAAAATCGATTATGAAGGTGTTTCCGGTTCATTGAATTTTGATAAAAACGGCGATATTACAGGCGGGAGCTATGGAATCTGGAAAATTGAGAATGATAAAATCGTGGATGTCCGTGTCGAAATTGTAGAATAAATTTGTAGGGGCGGGTTCTAAACCCGTCCTAAAATATTTTTTTCTTCTCTCCGAAAATCCCCTCAGGCCGGAAAAGAAGCACCAATTCGAGAACAATACTGATAATGATTATACGAAGGGGCCCCTGGATATTGGATACTTTTTCAGCAGTTTCTGGATTTGAAAAAAACCACATTATTAAATCCTCTGTTCCCGACCAGACTGCCAATACCAGTAACGCGCCAAGTAAAGCACCCCGGTTGTTCCCGCTTCCGCCAATAATAAGCATTACCCATACAAGAAAAGTCCATTGCATCGGCTGAAACACATCAGGGCTGATAAAAGAAATATAATGGCTGTATAATCCGCCGGCAAGCCCCATAAACATTGATCCGATAACCAGGGACTCCAGTTTATAACGAAAAACATTTTTCCCTGCTGACGCGGTTACCAGTTCATCTTCACGGATTGCTTTGATTACCCTGCCCCACGGCGAATGAATATTTTTCTCAATAAAAAGATAAATTAAGATGATAATAACCAAAATAACCAGTAAAAACAGAAGATTATGATATTCACTCGCGGATAAATCCGTCCATGGCTTTGGAATATCTTTTATTCCCCTGTTCCCATTGCTAAGCCATGACTCATTTGTAAAAACTAATCTTATTGATTCCGCAATCCCAAGGGTGGCCATTGCAAGATAATCTTCCCTCAATTTTAACACGGGCAAACCAATCAAAAACGCGATAATCCCGGAAAATAACGCTGAACCCAGGAGCCCAATGATTACCGGCAGTCCCAAACCTCCTAAATGCTCCGGCGACGGCCCTTTTGTCAAAAAAGCCGTAGTATACGCCCCAACAGCAAAAAAACCGGCAATCCCCACGTTAAATAAACCTGTAAATCCCCATTGAAGATTAAGACCCAGGGTTAAAATAGCAAAAATACCGGCCTTGATGCTAAATGATATAAGATAACTTAAAATCCCGCTCATGCCCTTCTTTCTTTTTTTCCAAATAAACCTTCCGGTCTTATCAAAAGCACTAAAATTAAAATAATAAAAGAAACCACACTCTTATACGCCGGGTTAATAAAAACAGTTGAAACTTCCTGGGATATGCCGATAATCATCCCTCCCGCCATCGCGCCGTAAGGACTCCCGATTCCGCCAAGAATTACACCCGCAAAAACCGGGAGAAGCACATCCCATCCCATCACCGGCCTTAACTGGACCTCTAATCCCAGGAAAATACCGCCAACCGCCGCTAAAGCGCATCCCAATCCCCATGTCCAAAAAATAATTTTTTCTGTCTCAATCCCAATAATGCCGGCCAGTTGCATATTATCAGACAAGGCGCGCATTGCTTTTCCGATTTTGGATTTTTTCAGGAAAAAATGGACGGCAATTATTAATAAAAATGATGTAATTATGATAAAAATTTCATCTGGTTTTATTTTAACACCAAAAGGCAGTTTTTTCGCCATTTGTAACTCTGAACTATAATAGCTTATCTGGGGACCCCAAATCATCTGGATGAGATTACGTAAAAAAAGCGCCACCCCTATTGAAGCAATTAAAAGTGTAACCGGGGTTTTTTCTCTTAATTTTCTATAAAGACAGCAATCCAGTAAAATACCCAGTCCCGAGGCAACAAGTATGGAAAGAATTATTGAAACAATAAACGGGAGTTTTAATCCGAGAAAGAAAAGGCATAAATAAGCCCCCGCGGCCATAAAATCACCATGGGCAAAATTGGCAAAGTTCAGGATTCCATAGGTCAATGTTAATCCTATGGAACCAAGAACAATTATACTGCCCATGATAATTCCATTAACGATTAGTTGGAGCATGAGTAAATGGTGAGATTTTATTTATCTGTTAAACGTATTTATTACACCCACGATAATCGCAATCTCAGAGAAAAATTTAACTGTTTCTCTCCAGAAATGCGTCTTTTTGGGTATTATAACTGTATCCCCTGATTCTAATTCCGGGAGGTCCGAAAATTCGCTTTTCTTTAAATTTTCCGTCAGGTCCAGTTTTACCGTGTCCGGGTAACCCTTATTGCCTTCACCTTTTATTATTTTTACTTTATTTATATATGCTTCATCGGTCACGCCGCCTGCCAATTGAACAATATTCCAGATATTTTTTCCGCCTCCAAGCTGATATGCGCCCGGGTGATAAACCTCTCCGAGTACATAAACAACATTGGCCTTGGACTCTATTTCAGGCCGGAGCAGTCCTTCATAAATATATGTCGGGACCACAATAGTGTCTCCCGCTTTGACAATAGGGTTTCCTGAAAGATCTCCGCGGTTTAAATAGTCATTGATGGAAAATGTTTTGACTACAGGCAGGTCCTCATGGTATGAAATTATTTTTATTCTGTTAAGTTCAGCGTAAGGTGTAAAACCGCCGGCCCTCGAAACAGCTTCCATTAATTCAATTGAATCTTCGAGAGGATAAACACCCGGGGCCCTTACTTCACCAACAATGTTTATAATATTCCGCCTCTTTTCCCCGCGTTTCCTTTCTTCTATCAATTTTCCTTCTTCGCCCAAACGCGGCACATAGATAGTGTCCCCGGCTTTCAGCTTTGTAAGTAAACCGGCATCTCCTGTCCGCAAATATTTGTCCACATCCACAATTATAACCTCCGGTTTTTCCAACCCCCCCCGCAAAATCCTGACACCTCTCAACGAGGCAGCATCCGTACCTCCCCCGGCCTGGGTAATTACTTCCAAAATATTGGGCATTACCGCAAAGGAATACTGGCCTGGTTTGAATACCTGCCCTAAAACAAAAACCCTGTTCCCGCGGTAACCCTGTATATTTACTTCAACCTTGATAATATCTTTTAAATATTTGGAAAGTTTTTCAACCAATGACTTTTCAAGCTGGCTTACGGTCAGACCGGCAACCTCAATTTTCTCAATTACCGGCGGGAAGATAATATTGCCCTCGGGCAAAACAGAAACTGTTTTTTCCAAATCCGGATACCCCCAGACTGAAATTCTTATCACGTCTTCAGGCTGGAGAACATATTCCTGAAGGGCAATATTAGTTTCCGGCCCTTTGTCCCCGGGAGAAACCTGTGTTTCTTCCGCTCCCGATAATGGAAACGGCAAAACCATACTGATTATTAAGAAACAACAAATATACTTTTTAAACATTGTATAATCCATTTTCTAAAAAATACAGGTCACGCCTATACCACTTTTGCTGTTAAAAAAACCGCCTGTATCTGAAACGCTCCCGCTGAATGAAAAATTCATTTCCCAGTTTTTGACGGGGCGAAACTGGATCCCCGGGCCGATATAAACTAAATTATAGTCCGTAGTCCTCTCCCCGCTGCCCTCAAGGAAAAAAGACACTTTTTCGCTCTGCTGGCATTCAACCGCAAAATCATACTGGAAAACATTTTTATATTTATAATCCCCTTCCGCTGGAAACCATCCTCCAAGATGAAAATAAAAAAAATAGCCGTTTTTCCATTTCCCTATTTCATATCGTCCCAGGAGAGAACAAAGGACATCGGTTTCCCTGCCTCCCAGCCCTTTTTTTATCTCCCCGGTCCTTATTCTTCCTCCCAGTTGCAGGGCTATATCTAAATCTTTATCGGCAAGCAAATAACCCTGGCTCGAAAAAATCCGATATTTAAAAAAAACCAGGCTGTCCCTCAACCCGCTTTGTTTATTTGTTCCTCCCGAAGTATATGGGAGAGACAAATCCAATTCCGTATTTTTATTGATACCGTAATACAAATTGGCCTCTATGTCCGAACGCCATACGACATTGTCCAAACCAAAATTGTTTTCCCTGGTGTAAATTTCTTTTATATTAAGCTGTCCTTTTCCGGCAGGGATAAAACGAAAAGACGGAGTATAAAACGGGCTGGCATAAATTATATTTTTTGCCGGTAAAAATAATATTATTAAACCTGTTAAAAAAAAAACCTTTTTTATCATATTGGCTCCATACAAGAGCTCTTTTACGGCACGGTAACACCAGCGCGCAGGCTCAAATCGCTTTCATTATCCGAGTCATCCACCGCGGATATTTTAAAATAAGAATAGGTGCTTGACGTCAATCCGTTAACAATATAAGCAGTATCAGGGGGCTGGCCGGTTATCTCTTCTATTACGCTGTAATTTGTCCCGCTGGCGGATTGATATACCCTGTATTTCGCCAAATCCGCTTCTGTATTTGCCGTCCAGCTTAAATTGACCTGCCCCTTTGACGCCCCCGCAAGCGCCGTAAGCCCGGAAGGTGCCGCCGGATTAACACTATCTCCCCTCGCCCTGCAAAACACTTCACTGCTATATTCACTTTCATTGTTTGAGTTATCCAGGGCCGTAATCCTGAAGAAATAATTGTTCCCTGCTATAAGCCCTGTAACTGTATAATTATTTGCTGACTGGCCTGCTATGAAACTGAAATTCCCACCGCCCTGGTTTGCGCCGTAAATGTTATACGCTAAAAAATCACTTTCAGAATTTGCCGTCCAGCTTAAATTAATCTCGCCTTTACGGGTCCCGGTCAACGCGGTAAGCCCCACGGGTTTCGCGGGGGCAGCGTGGTCCTTATAATTCACAACCACCTGGTTGGACTTGTTGCTTTCATTATTATTTTTATCAAAAGCGCTGACGCGGTAATAATATGTCGATCCCGTGATAACATCGCTGTCGGCAAAAGACAGACCTGTTTCTTCAATATAACCCTGGTCTTTAAAACTTATTTTCTGGGGACCGGACAAATTCTTTCCCGGGAAATTAGAAATAGATGAGTTATTCCTGTATAACCGGTATTTTACGACATCGCTTTCCGGGCTTTTCGACCAGTATAAATAAATCATTCCGCTTGATTCCTGCGCGGCTAAGCCCGAAGGAGCGGAAGGCGGTTCAATGTCCGGTTGGACCACACTTTCACTTTCATCTTTTTTGGCACAGCCAAGAGCAACCATAAAAATGAAAATAAACAGCAATTTAATCAATTTCATTAGTAAACCTTTAAACATAGAATGTTCATTATATCATCAAACTGAGTTCAAATCAATAAAATTTCTAAATCCACGGGACAAGTTTAATCTCTCCAAAACACCCCATTTTATCGTCTTTAACTATTACCACGCCTGATAACCCCTCTATTTTTTCAGCCAGTTCTATCCCGTTTAAAATATCATCCTTTGTCTGGATAACATTCCCTATCGCAGTGGCGGCGGCATCCGCCAAAATGGCGGATCGAGATATTACAACTACCGCGTCAGCCTTTCCAAAACTAAACGAATGGCCGACGGTACCTGAGGATGTGCAGATTCCCAAAGGACACGGGTGGGGCTGGATTTCAATCGCGGTCTTGTTGCTTAACGGCGATTTGCCGGCGTAAATCCCTATTTTACGGGTTTTTTTTGAATTCATAAAAATGTCTCCCCCGTTTTCGATTATAAATTCCCCGCTCAACGGCATAAGGTCATATCCCACAAATTCAGAAATGGCCCCGGCAACGCTTGCCATAGGGCCTACCCCAACCTTTGAACAGAATCTTGACATATCCTGAACTATCTTCGCGGCCAATTTACCCGGTGTATACGGTTCAAGCGTGGTTTTGAAAACAGGGAATTCTTCAATATATTTCTCGATTTGATTTCTATATTTCAATACCGCGCCCATTGCTTCTTTAGACAAATCCCTTTCCGCGCTTATCAAAAGGTCCGTCTCTTTGACAGAAACAGAAAAATGGACTAAACCGCTTGTTCTAACAGTTTCACGGTATGTGCGTTTTTCATATTTTATATTTTCAGGATAAAAATTTTTTATGCTCATATTTATTTGCAAATTATTGTATATTTTATAAAACAATTCTGTAATTTGTGTGTGTAATGTGTATTTTGGGAAAATTTTTCACTCGTGAAAAATTTTATCCATCCCCCGCCTACCACTGTATCTTTCTTATAGAAAACAACCGCCTGGCCGGGTGTTATCGCGCGCTGTGGTTTTAAAAACTCGACCCTTACCTTGTTCCCCTCAAGAGGGAAAACCACCGCCTTTTCTTCTATAAATTTATACCTTATCTTTGCTTTTACCAAAACCGGTCTTGTTAATCTATCTATTGCCTGCCAGTTAACATTATCCGCGATAAATTCCTTCCCGTATAAATCCTCGTCTTTTCCCGCGATAACCGTATTGTTCGTTATGTCTATCTTTAAAACATATAATGGATAAGGCGAAGAAATCCCGAGGCCTTTTCTCTGCCCGATAGTATAATGATAAATACCCTTGTGCTTCCCCAGTATTTTACCATTAATATCAAGGATTAACCCTTCTTTTTCTTTCAGCTTAAAATGTTCATTTATAAATTCCGGGTAATCGTTATCGGGGATAAAACATATCTCCTGGCTTTCTTTCTTCCTGGCCGTGATTAATCCGTTTTTCCTTGCTATCTCTCTAACCTCTTCTTTTGTCAATCCGGCCAGCGGGAAAATAACATGTTTAAGCTGTTCCTGCGTCAATGAAAACAAAACATAGGACTGGTCTTTTTCCCTGTCTTTTCCTTTCTTGATTGAGTATCTTCCTGTTTTTTTATTCAAATAATTTCTCGCGTAATGCCCCGTCGCGACATAATCAATGCCGTGTTTCTTCGCGTAATCAAGCAAATACCCGAATTTCATTCTCTCATTACATACAATGCACGGATTAGGCGTTACCCCTTTTAAATATTCCCCGCAAAAATAATCAATTACGTATTTTTTAAACTCCCTGACCAGGTTAATTGTCTGGAATGGTATTTTTAACTGCGACGCTATACGCCGGGCGTCGATAATATCGTCGGGCGAGCAGCAGCTTTTGTTAACCTGACACTCATTTTCATTATGCCATATCAGCATCGTTATTCCGCGCACATCAAACCTTTTTTTCTTAAGCAAAAACGCCGCTACCGAGCTGTCCACACCTCCGCTCATCGCGACAAGCACTTTTTTGTTTTTCATATTTTCCATTTTACCGTTTATTTTACTGCATTTTGCAGCACTTTTCCAATTAAATTATTTTGCTTTATTTTATCGACAAACAAAAAGAAAAGATAAAAATTATCCAATGGAAATTGTTCGCAATTATCCATAATATTGGTAAAATATACAGGTATGGAATGGAATTCGCGTAAAGTTGAATGATAAACGGGAAAATAACTTAATAAATGCAGAAAAAATACTTAAGATTTTCGAAGATTTTAGTGGTAAAATAGAAAATCAAATTAAAAGTTGAAGAAATATTCTTTTAAAAAAGGTTTTTTCGACAGACTTGTTAAAACAAATTAAGAGAAAAAAATGAATAAGAAAGAACATCTTGAATAATTAAAATTTTAAATCGAGGGAATAAAGAGGAAAATGTGTTAAATAATTCTGTTAATTTTTTAAGAAGTGGATGACTTGCTGAAGCGGCCGGCAAATTCAGCTAAAGCGTCAACAGGAGAATTTAAAATGAGCAGTAATTTAATTATCATATTGATAAGCAGTGGAATTATTTTTGCCGTTTTGATATTTACAGGCGCATATATAATTCTACAAAAATTAAAAAAAGAACTTGAAGAATATAAGACTGAGCTAAAAAAACAGGTGAATCGAAATTTATCTGAAGAAAACGCCAGTCTGGAAAAAGCCCTTGAAAAATACAAGGGTGAATTAAAAAAACAACTGGATCAAAATTTAATTAAAGAAAGTGAGAGATTTGAACAAGTTCTGGATAAAGAAAAAGCCATATTAGACATGGTCAAGGAATTATACAATTACAATGTAAAAACTGCTGAAGAGTTGTCGGCCCTTATCGATAAAGCATACAACATAGCAACTTCAGATATATTGGTTAACAAAAGACATTTCAATGAATTCGAATCAGATCTTGCTGTATCTGTATTTAATTTAGAAAACAAACTCGGTTTTTTTCAGCCTTATATTCCCAAAAGCTTATATGATGATATTCATAAATTCAGGGAAAAAATTCAAATATTTCTAAAGGACTATCATAATATAGAAGAATATGAAAAAGAATATTTTTCTGATGAAAAAATAAAAGATTTGAAATCAGAAATTTCCGGCCTGCGTGATACGGCAGTAAAATCTATCAAACGCTGGTTAGACGCCCATAAATCATTTAAAAGTACTCATACTGAGACATTACCTTCCTGACGATGTTTAACAAATTGAGATTTCGGGCGTTTTTTTACCGCATTTTGTATTGCCTTGCCGGATTAAATTATTTTTTTTGCAGCCAAATTACACGCACGGCAATTTAATTATAACCGTAGAACCCTTGCCTACACCTTCTGAAAATATTTTAATTTCTCCTTTGTACATTTCAACTTGGTTATAGAGCCCCTTCATGTTCAACTTTGGATAAGTATTAGTTTATTTTTGATTGGTATTATTCTTGTCTTAAGTTCCTTAATAATAAAAAAACACAAATAAAGATTAATGAGATCGCAGATTGACGTAGTTAAAAGATAGATAACGTTCTTAATAAAAACTTTTCGCTCCACTTGAGCTTATAATATATTTAAAGGAATAAGTGTAAGAATGTTTTATAAAAAAAGGCATACCGATGATTTATTTGATTTATAACTCCTCATTCATACTTCCCGTGCGGTAACCCTGCAAATCCAAAGTCACATAAACAAAACCCAGTGATTTAAATTTATTGATTATTTTTTCACGGATATTTTTCCTGTTTAACCGTTCAATGGCCAAAGCTTCAAGTTCAATCCTTGCAAGGTTTCCATGGACCCTCACGCGAAATGATTTAAACCCCAAAATGGAAATAAATTTCTCCGCTTTTTCTATTTTTACAAGGTTTTCTTTTGTTATTTCTTCTCCATAAGGTATCCGGGAGGAAAGACAAGCCATTGAAGGCTTGTTCCATGTCGGTAATCCCAATTCACGGCTCAGCCGCCGTATGTCTTCTTTTGTTAACCCGGCCTCCAAAAGAGGGCTGCGGACACCAAATTCCTTTGCCGCCTGCCTGCCGGGACGGACATCTTTCAAGTCATCCCTATTGGTTCCGTCACATATCCATTTTATATTTTCTTTCCCTGCAATATCAGCCAGTTTTGCAAACAATTCAAGTTTACAAAAATAACAACGGTCGGGAGGATTGGATTTGAAATTTTTATTATTTAATTCTTTTGTTTTTATTACCATGTGCCTCGCTTCAATAGCTTTAGCTAACTTCACGGCTTCCTTTAATTCTCTTGCAGGATACGTCTCTGACTGCGCCGTAACCGCCAAAATATTCCTGCCTAACACATCATGTCCGACTTTCAGCAAAAATGCGCTGTCCGCCCCGCCGGAATAAGCCAGTATAAACGCGCCCATTTTTTTAATGTTTTTTTTCAGCCTTTCAAATTTTTCCTTCAAAATACTTTCCATGATACCATTAGGGCCTCTTATTATAAAATAAAAAAACCGACTCTAAAGCCGGTAATAAGAAATTCTATCCCAATATATAAAATTGTCAATAAATTATTTTAATGAATTTGTTTTTTCCTATTATGCAACTAAATCATCTTTAACCTTGGACAATTTACCCTTCAGCCTCAAAATGGCCTTGGTATGCATCTGTGACACTCTCGACTCAGACACATCAAGAAGGTCTCCTATTTGTTTCAACGTCAACTCTTCAAAATAATATAAAGAAACAACTGTCCTTTCCCTCTCAGGCAGCCTCTCAATAGCCTGCTGCAAAACTTCTTTTTTCTCCTGTGACTCGCTTTCTTCCTCCGGGTTCGGGATCTTAAAATCTTCAACCAAATCAAGCATCTGGACAGCCTGGTCGTCATCTTTAACAGTCCAGAATTTATCCAGTGAAACAACAGCCGTATTATTCACTTTTGTGACAAGATTATAAAAATCATCCATGCTAATGCCCAATGCGCCTGCCATTTCAGTATCAGTAGCCTGCCGTTTTAATTCGTTTTCCAGTTCACTGCAGGTCGCCTCCAGTTGTCTTGCCTTCTGCCTGACTGAACGCGGGACCCAGTCTAACGCCCTTAATTCATCCAGGATCGCTCCTCTCACGCGCGAGATAGCATATGTTTTAAATTTTATGCCCCTGTCCGGGTCAAATTTCTCGATTGCATCCATAAGCCCGATTATACCGCAGCTTACGAGATCGTCCGATTCGCTGTTCGGTTTATATGTCGGCAGGCACATCTCAATACGGCTGACAACATATTTAACAAGATACATATATTTTTTAATAATCACCTCTTTAACCCTGTAATCTTTTCTTTTTTTATACCGGTTCCATAAGTCATCATCCTCTTCCAAAACAGGATTCTGGTCCTTGGCAGAAAAAAACAGTTTTGAAATGTTTTTCATCTAATTGATCCTCCCTTCTGAATTTTTTATTTTCTTTTTACCCAATTCCAAAAGTTCCTCTTCATTTCTTACTGATTTTGGATCAACGTCAAGCCAAAAAAATAAATCCAGTGCCGCCCTGCATATTTCGCTGTCATTAAGCTGTATCCCGTCTATATTCCCGCTGTGGAACGCGTATTCTCTTAATTTTTTTATTTGATCAATACGTAATTGGATATTTTTCTGCCGGATCTTAAAAATCTTCACAAGGGCGTCATCCTTTATCCTTAATTTCAGCCTGTTATCATGTGACAAACCCAGTTTATTAATCATCACTTCTTTTTTCCTGTCTTTTAAAGATTTTTTGTTTATTGTTATAAAATCCATAGTATAGTATTATAATATTATAGTATTATTATATTATATAAAAAATATATGTCAAGCAAAATATAACTATATTTTATAGATAGTTATAAATATACGTAATATTTTATACAATAATATAATAATATTATCGTATTATATAATTTTTTATTTAATACTTTTTTTGAATAAACTGAAAATCAGGACAAAAATATCGCAATCAACGGCGGGCGATTTCCTTTAACCATTCTTTAACTTTTTGGGACTGGGGGGAATCCGGCTCAAGTTTCAAAAAATCATTAAAATCCCTGACGGCAGAATTAAAAATATTTTTCTCTGCATATAAAAAACCCAGGTTATAATATGCCTCGGGGGTGGGATAAATCTTATTAGCTGATTGATATTGATAAATCGCAAGGTCCGCCTTTTTTTCTTTTAAATAAATCCTTGCCATGTTTAAATTGAAGGCAAATAGCTGCCGCAATATTTCATTGTCCCTGACAAGGCGAATAGATTTATGCTTCCCCAGACCCCGGTATGAATAATCCAGCCATATTTTTTCATCAGTAAAATCCGCATTTTTCTCCCGCCAGAGAATACCTTTAAATTGCAGCGGACTGCTTTTCTGTAAAAAATCTCTGGCAAATAATGTATAATAAAATTTGTAGCCGGGATTATATGTTTCAATATCTTCTGTAATAATTTTACTTCTTTCCGTTAAATAATTTATGTAATTCCAATCCGCGAATTCTTTTCTTTTTAAAACCAATTTCGGTTCTTCCTGCATCATCTGGGCATAATACCATGGCATAGAAGCCATTCTCTGGTGCACTACAGCCAAATCTTTCCTCCTGCCCTCGCTGTATTTATAATACCATAAGGGGAAAGTATCGCCCGATAAAGAAGTAAAAATCAAACTTTTTTCCTCACAGGTTCTCGCCATATTTGCCGCGAAATCATAAGCAAAATAGTTTCTCTTTAAATCATATAACGCATAATGATCAAAAAGAGATGTCAAAGGTAAAAGGAAAACCAGTACTAAAATAAAAACCCACATGCCAGGGGAAACAGGCGTGACTTTTTCTAAATAAAAATGAATTTTTTCCAGGATAAAAGCTACGCCGAAGCTTATCCAGACAGCAAACACCGCATATAAAGGCAGATAAAATGTTCTAAGAAGGGCAAAAATATGTGTGGGGATGGGCGGATTTACTATAAAAATAAAACCAATCCCGCTGCAAAAAGTGATTAACGAAAAAGTAATAAATAATTTCAGGTTTTTTCTAAATAGTCTCCATAATCCAAAAAAAGAAAAAAAGAAAGTCCAGATACTGACCTGTTCAATAAAACCGAAAAGATTAAACTGCTGAATTATTTTTTTAATATCACGCGCTGTGTTCAATGCCCCATATTGCTCTCTGTTAACGGCAAACAAAAATCCCCTCATGGTTTCCGGGTTACTCCAATCCAGGTATGGGTTTTGAGCTGAACGAAGGGGTAAATAAACATAAATTGTAAGCCCAAAAGCAAACAAAAATATCATACAAACAAGATGTTTTATTTTGAATATTTCCCTCCAGTCCGTGGCCAATAAAAAATATATAAATGCAGGAAAAAAAAGAACCGCCTGCTCATGGTTCCCAAAACTCAGGCCATAAATTAATGAACCCAGAAAAATATAGCGGATATCCCTTTTACTGTCCCATACCAGCAAAAGACAGGTCAGAAGCATCATAAGGAAGAGATTTAACGTATAAACTTCCGTGGTAACAGAATGAAGCCATATCATACTGGAGAAGCCGGTAAGCATTGCCGCGATTACCGCCGGGACAAAACCGTCAAGTAAAATCCCCGTTGAAGTTTTCCCTTTTTCTACCAGGCTCCTCTCAATCCTTAAAACAATAAAATAAACCATTAACACGCTTAATGACCCCAAAACCGCACAGGCCAAGTTACCTCTAAAAGCGATATTACCTACAAGAAACAGAGACATCAAAACTTTCATTGTTATTGTATAAAGAGGATAACCTGAAGGATGTGTAATTCCCAAAATATACGGAGAGGTAATCAATTCACCGCTGTCTTCATAAGTTATGGTGGGAGCTAAAGTATGAATATAGACTGCCAGGGAAATAAGAAAAACTATGATACCTATAAAATAAGGCTTATCTTCTTCCGCAAATATTTTCATTCGCTTAATATAAGAGTGTATAGGTAATTATATTAATCCCCATCTCAAACGCTTTTTCTCTAATTTCAGGGGGGTCATTATAAACTTCCTGGCTTACCCAGCCGTCACTGATATTTGTGTTATAGGTATAAAAAAGGACCAGTTTTCCTTCATGATATATCCCCAGTCCTTTAGGCCGGCCGGGATAATGCTCATGGACCTTGGGCAGACCTTCCGGAAATTTGTAAACTAAATGATAAATTGGATGAGAAAACGGCAATTCTATTAATTCTTTATCAGGAAAAACCCTTTTTAATTCCTGCCTGAAATATTTGTCCATACCATAATCATCATCAACATATAAAAAACCGCCGTTTGTTAAATAAGTGCGGAGACGCGTTATTTCCGGATCGGAAAATTTTATATTGCCATGCCCGGTTGCAAATAAAAACGGATAGGAAAAAAAATCCTCATCCTCAATCGAAACAACTTTTTCTTTTGAAGAAACTTTAATATTTGTATTTTTTTGTATTTCTTTGGCGAGGTTTGGAATCAGGGACGGATCATTATACCAATCGCCCCCTCCGCTGTATTTCAACCTTGCAATGGTAAATTCTGACCACGCGGAACAAAATTTATTCAAAGCAAAAAATAAAAAAATTAATAATAAAAGCCTATTTTTTAGATTCTGTAACATTCATACTCAATTCTTTTGTCAAAACTGACCCGTTATGAATGATTGTTAAAAAAACAGGTTCATTTAATTTAACCTGGCTGGCTACCTGGCCAAAATTTTTTAAATCTTTAAAAGTTTTCCGGTTTATGCCGATTATCAAATCGCCTTTTTCTAATTTGGCGTTATAGGATATTGAATCTGTTTTAATATCAGAAACAATAATATTCACAGGTTTATCCGAAATTTCCACAACCTTAACCTTAAAACCGAGCCTCTCCAGAAGTTCCCTTACCTGTCCCCATGTATCTTCTAATGTAATTTCCAATTCTATTTCTTTTGTATCGCGTAAAAGTTTTACCTTTATCTTATCACCGACTTTTTTGCTGAAAATTGCAGTTTCAAATTCATATTGTGTCTTAATCGATTGGCCGTCAATATGCTTAATTATATCGCCTTTCTCAATCCCCGATATTTTAGCAGGGCTTTTTTCGATAAAATCATCAACTAATACTCCATCCGCCTCTCTCTTTTTTGTCCTCTCCTTAAAATAATCTTTTATAATTAAACCCATCCACGGGGTTTTATTAATTTTTTCTTCTAATTCAATTCCCTTCTGAACATCAGGCTTACTTTTAGTTTCTTCTGAAAAACCATAATTAAAATTAAATATAACCAAAAATAAAAAAAATATACTACAATTTTTCACCCAGCTCTTCCTTCCATAGTTAATAGAGAACCTAATACTTTCCCCAAGCCTTCCTTTATTTTCAGGAAGAGCTGGGTTCATTTTACATTTTGATTTTTGCATTTACTTATCACCAATCCCTTTCTATGATGTAGTCCGTTAATGTTACAAGCGCCTGTTTTATTTTTGAAGGAGGGAATATTTCCAGTTCTTTTTTGGCCGATTGAATATATTTTCCTCCCATATCAATTACTTTCTCAAGTATTTTATAATCATTCATTTTACCGCGGATATACAGAATATCATTTTCATTCAACCCTTCACTATCAAGCATTTTACAAAGCGTATCTTTATCATCCGGTTTAGATTCCTGGAGAAGATATATCAAAGGGAGTGTATATCCGCCTTCACGCAAATCATTGGTCACCGGTTTACCAAGTTTTTCTTTTTTTGCATTCCAGTCCAGTGTATCATCAATTATCTGAAATGCAATGCCTAAATTTAAGCCGAACCTTTCTAACGCATAAATCTTATCACGGGATAAACCACCGCACATACCGCCAGCCTTGGCACAGGCTGAAATTAATCCCGCCGTTTTCGCACGGATTATATATAAATAGTCTTCAAAACTGACTTCCGGATCGTTTTTAGCTGCTTCCTGGAGGACTTCCCCCTCGGTCATGTCATTGGTGGCCCCGATAACCAATCTTATCGCTTCTATGTCCTTGTCTTTTAAAAGTAAACGACAACCCTTTGTGTATAAATAATCCCCTAGAAGAACGGCAAATTTGTTATCCCATTTTGCGTTTATTGAGGGTTTCCCCCGCCGGAGATTAGCTTCATCCACAACATCATCATGAACAAGTGTCGCAGTATGAATTAACTCTATCGCAACAGCGAGTTTAACGCTTCTTTCCCTGTCAAATTCGCCGAGTTTTGCACAAAGGATTAAAATTGCCGGGCGGACACGTTTCCCCCCCGGCAATAAAATATGAGAAATAACAGGCGAAATCTTTGCGTTATCAGCTTCAATTTCTTTTTTAAGCTCAACTTCAACTTCATCTAACTCACTTTTTATCAAATTATACAGGAAAATCAGGTTAAACAAAGTTTACCCCCACACCAAATCCATTGTTGTTAAAATTATTACTGTATTGTAAACTTTCAAAATTGCACCATCGGATACCCCACTTAAATCAGTCGATTTGGTGTGGGGGTTTACTCCTGATATTAAAAACTTATTTCTACTTCTGTTCTTAATATATCGCTGTCAAACGTCCTCATTTCGCCAGGGCCGCTGTATTTAAAATAAATAATCCGAAAATCAGAATTTTCCGCCAAATTAAACTCCAGCTGGGGAGAAATCTCCCTGTATTTATCCCATGCAGAATAATGCAGTATTCCCATTACCTTTTCATAGAATCTATAGTTCATATTTATCCAATACCCGGATGGAATTATATCCCTGGTTGCCCCTGGGCCGACAGCAAAATTTGTAAATTTATCTTTTTTAATATAAACAGTGTACTGGGATTTAAAATCAAAATTATTCCCTGTATATATCAAATAAAAAGCGTATTTTGACACATCATCTTCTGCATCCTCTGTAATCCTGTCATTGTAATAAGAACCTCCCACCCTAAATCCCTTGCCGGCTTCTGTCGAAAAATCCAGGCAGTAATCCTTGCTCGGCCGGGGCCTGACACTTGTTGTGGTATCATGGCCGAAACCATCAATTAACGCAAAAGAATAATCTACGACCTCTGCCTTTCCGTTCAGGACCAACTGCCAGTGGCGTGTGTTAAAACGTTCAGGGCTTGTCCCTCCTAACGCCAGTTCTTCACCAAAAAGCGCGGGGTCTATACCAAATTTCGGTTTACTGTACCCTGCCCTAAAGTCACCCACAACATCTATTTTATGGCTTACATATGTATCGCTTAAAACTATCCTGGTTTGGCCTTTACCGGCGCCGGAAAACCCGATACGGGCATCAATTTTGTCGTTCACTCTGGAATCAATCCACAAATCCAGCCCGGTCCCTGCGTCAAAGGTCCTTTCATCCACACCTGTGTATATGTTTTGCATGTCACGGTTTTTTTCATTATCGCCGCCAATACTTACTGAAGTAGTGCCGGAGGGGTCAGCTATTACCTTCTTTAACTCGTCCGCATCACCCATATCCTGCCGGACTGTCATTTTCCCATGGACAGAAAAATTAAACGCTTTAACTTTCAAAGACAGGTTTAATATAAACAAAAAAAACAAAACACATATGATACGATTGATGTTTTTCATATTCTCCTTACCTTTTATTTTAATGAATTATATCAAAATTTTTAGAAAAGTTCAAAGAAAATTTTTATAAGGCTTATTTTAAGCCTCTTCTTTTTCTCAAATACCACTCGGAGGCAAGCAAAATTACAAACAGAGAGAAAACGAAAACATTATCCCATAGGCTAAGGTCATAAGATACTTTTGTTTTTAATATTTTGTTTTTAATATCACCCTCGAACTTTTTAAATTCAAAGGGAATTAACTCCTCTGCTTTGTAAAATTTACCATGGCTCCTGTCTGAAATTTCTTTAAGAAATTTTTCGTCTATTTTGATATTCTGCCACTCTGCTCTGTCCTTTTTAACAAATATTTTTTTTATCACCCTGCCTATAAAACCTTTACCGCCAAAAGCTTCAACTGTAATATCATATTCCCCCGGCACAGGAGGTTTATATTCCGCCTTTAATAAATCCTTGCTTCCGCTGTAAGAAGAAAAAACAATAATGTCTTTAACTTCCCTGTTTCTTTCTTTTTTTTCCTTTACAAAACCATTTATTTTAAAAGAAGTTAATTCTTTCTGATATAGTGAAGCCATTAAATTAGCAGTTTCTCCAGAAGAGTAAACAAGCTTATCGGTTTCAACATCAAAAACGTCCCCTTTAACTGAAGTCAGCCATGATATAACACGGCTCCAAAAACGTTCATAATACTCGGAAGTTTTTCCTATTCCTGTCATTAAAAAATCCCACCGCCATAAATCATTTGCCATAACCGCCATTGTCCTTCCCCTGCCGTAAGATTGCGCGGCCCAAACTATGTTATTTTTATCCGGCGACGCCACAGCCAAAATCAACGCACCCGGTTTTCCTTTATTTATAATATTATATCCTTCCAAAACAGGCAATTCCTTCCAAACTTGTGTATTTTTTAAAGAATCAGGAATCAGTTGTGCCGCGGGGTGTGTTTTTCCGTCATTAGTCAATTCAAACGAAAATTTGCTTTCACTCAATAAAGGACCTTCTTTCTTAAAAACTACGGGCAAAATATCCTCAACCGCTGAACCGCTGTATCCTCCTTCATGAAAAGAATTCTTTCCTCCCAGCATCAAAACTCCGCCGCCCCGGCCGCCTGTAAATTCTTTGATCCATGATATTAATGTTTCCGGTATTTTTTTTCTTTCAATATCGTTAAAAATAATAAGGTCATACTCAAACAAATCCTCTTTTTTCACAGGGAAATAATCATTCCCCTCGTTTTCTTCAAGTTTAAAAAAATCGCCGTTTTTATTTTTTGATACTAAAAACCGGGATTTTATATTCGGTTCCCTGGAAACGTATTTATGTAAAAATTTATACTCCGGAGAAGGCGCCCCCCCAAGAACAAGAATATAAAGTTTATCTTTAATTACATTCATATAAAATTCTTCTTCATTATTCTCCGGAGTTGCTTCATTTATTTCATTGGGTATGTATAGCAAATAATGATGCGGGCCTGTATTTTTTGGAGTGAATTCCAAAGACAATGTGTTTTTTCCGGGCAAAACTTTAAATTTTTCTTTTTTTATTTCTGTCCCGTCCTCTCTGAGGACACAGTAAACATTTTTCGCACCAAAACCGGATAATTCAATAGTAAAATTTACGGCTGTTTTTTTGTCAAGAAACGCCTTTTCCGGCACATTGTTGAGATTTATATTTATATCCCTGAGTGTCTTTTCTTCCCCGGGGCTTATCGTGAAAACCGGATACGGAAGGTCCCCGGGTAAATTAAACTTATTTTCAGGATGGTTATCAATCCCGTCGCTTAAAATAAAAATCCCTGCTATTGATTCTTTTCTGAAATCTTTATCAACTTCCGATAACACGGCAAAAAAATCAGTTTTGGTTTCACCGGCTTTCAACGCCCCAATATCATTAATATTCATCTTTTTCAGCTTGCCGGAAAATGAATAATAATGCACGTTATTTTTCTTTGATAAATCATTTAAAATATTCTTTTCTTTAAATAATTCTTTCAGCCTGGACAGCCTGTCTTTTCCATTTTTGTCTAAAATTCCCATGCTTGCCGAGTTATCAATAAGAAAAATAATATTGCTTTTTTCCTTTTTCTGCCCCGTTATAGAAATCAAAGGCTGGAACAGGACAAATAAAATAACAAGAATCGCTGTTAACCGCAGGGATACAAGTATCAATTCCGGCCTGCCGGTTACACGTTTATAGGTATAAAATGTCACGGCCACTGCAATAAAAACAAGGAACAATATTATTAAAACAGGGATTTGCGGTGAAAAAATAATTTTTGGCATTTTACTCCGGCCCGGCGATTTTTATATCTTTGTTGGAAATTATATTCTCCAAAACAAGTAAAATTAAGACCAAAAGTAAAAATATACCGGATATTTCTTCTTTTGGAGCTAAAACGGGATTTATATCTTTTAAATCAAGGTTTTTGCTTTCTAATCTTTTATCTATCTCGTCTTTTAAAACATAAGATAAATCAGCTTCTTCCGGAGAAAGATTGAGGGCTATATAATCATCCGGCTGTTTAATTAAATCAATCCCCGGCTCTTTATCAAAAAATTCACCTTCCAGTATAACCTGCCTTTTTTTCAACTCTTGTGATTGGGAAAGATAATAAACCGCCTGGTGCAGTAATGGAAGATAATTCTTTCTTAGAGGGAAATCACTCCAGCCGGAATCGAGAGATGAGGTAAAGAGCAAAACTTTTCCCAGGCCCGTCTTTTTTTCTATAACGAAGGGATATCCATCGTCAAACCTGGCTAAGACACGGGTATTCAGGTCCAGGAGATTCGTCTCTGTGCCAAAAAAGGAATAAAAATGGGTTGACGCGAAAGATTCCGCTGTAAAAATTTTAAATACCGGATGGGATTTATCAAACGACATTATTTTATAATATTTACTGGTTTCTTCCTCGCTCCCGATTTTAAACTGCAATTTTGCGGGAAGCAGTGAAGAATAACCGCTGTAATCTTTTATCGAAATATTGCCGCCCAGGCTTATTAATATCCCGCCGCCCGCATTTGCAAATTTTAAAAGCGCTTCCTCCAATTTCCTGTCTATCCGCGGCAGATTATTGAGAATGACCACGGGAAAAGACTGAAAAACCCCATAATCTGATTTTTCAACGGAAAGGTCTTTTAATATTATAGGTGAATCTCCTGTTGAAGATAACGCCTGTTTAATGTAAAAATTTTCTTCCCCGTTTTCTTTGTTCCCGGCAAGTAAAAGGACTTGCAGCGGTTTCATGGCTTCAACACAAAAATAATACCTGTTGTCCGCCTTTAAATTATCGCTTCCTTCGATTTCCAGGAATCCTTTATATCTGCCCTTTTCAGGAAAAGAATAAAAGAAAACCGCGGTCCCCTCCGAATCATCCTTTATGGTAATGTCTGTTTCGCCAATCTTATTTTTCTCGAGATACAATATGGCATGCAATTTCTTTTCTTCCCCGGTATTTTTTATATGGAAATTGATCCTTGTAGTATTTTTAGAGCTTATATAATTCGGAAACTCCATGCCTGTCACTGTTATATTAGAAGGCACCCCCGGCCTGAAAACAAGCGGGATAACTTTAATTCCTTTAACGGATTGTATATCTGAAAAACCGTTCTTTTGAAAATCCGAAAGAATATAAAGCTCTTTTTTTGAATTTTTTGCCTGGGCAAAAAATTCATTTGCCGCCTCTAACGCATTTTGCATCCCGGTTTTTGCGAAAGAAAGCCCTGTATTTTGCAGGATATTATCTAACGTCTGTTTGTTATTTGTGAAACCAATGCTCTGGCGGACCGGTTTTTCATTAAAAAATATTATACCTGCCTCGTCGTTCAAGGAAAGCCCGTCAATAATTTCTTCCGCTTTTTTCTTCGCTTTTAAAAAAAGTGTATTTCCGGTGTCCCTGTATCCCATGCTGTAAGAATTATCGATAAGAAAGATAATGCTTTTCGCTTCCTTGTTTCCCAATCCCAAAAATCCAAAAGATGTCAAAGGCCTTGCCAACCCGGCGCAGAAAAAAACAATAATGAGTATCCTGAGAAGAAGAAGCAGAAGAAAATCGATATTAATACGGCTTCTCTTGTTTTCTTCCAGTTCTTTTAAAAAACGGATACTTCCAAAAAATATTTTCCTGGTTTCCCGTTTTGTAAGGAAATGAATAATTAAGGGGACTGCCCCCGCAATCAGGCCAAAAAGCAATAACGGGTTTAAAAACGAAAACATCTATTTCATCCTCATTCTTCTTTTAGCGAGGTAATTTGAAAGGGCGATATCAAAAGGCGCGGATGTCAAAAGCAGTGAATAATCAATAAAACCCTCCCCGCAGCGGTATTTAAAATCCTTCAGGTATTCGTCAACCTTCCGGCGGTAAAAAGCTTTTATCCCGGCTGAATCGGTTTTCAAAACTTCATTGCTCTCCATGTCGATAAATTCCAGAGGTTCGCTGAAATTAAATTCTTTTTCCTGGACATCCATCAGATGGAAAACAATTACCTCGTGTTTTTTATGCCTCAGGTGTTTTAACCCGGCTATAACTTTATTCATGTCATCCATAAAATCCGATATAATCAAAATAAGCGCCCTTCGTTTAATCTTGTCCGCCAGGCGGTGAAGCACAAAACTCAAATCAGTCTTTTCAAAAGGTTCAATACCGGCTATGGAGTTCAATATTTCCTTTAAATATGCCGGCTGGCTGCGCGGAGGCAGGTATGTCCTTATATCCTTGTCAAAAGTTACAAGGCCCGCGGAATCCCGCTGGCTGAGCATAAGATAAGAAAGAGCGGAAGTAAGATATACACCATACATAAGCTTGGTTATCTTGCCGGAAGAATATCCCATGGAAGCGCTTTTATCCAAAAGAATATAGCATTTAAGGTTGGTTTCCTCCTCAAATTGTTTTACGTAATATTTATCTCTTTTCCCCCAGACCCGCCAGTCAATGTAGCGGATTTCATCTCCCGGGTTATACTGGCGGTGTTCCGCAAATTCCACGTTAAAGCCCCGGTATGGACTTTTATGAAGTCCTGCGACAAACCCTTCGACAACAAGACGGGCGACTAATTCAAGATTTGATATTTTCGCGACCACCTGCGGGTCGAGATATTTCTTATAATCGGACATAATACTCCATTTAGGTTTCCGGCTGAAGGCTGAAATTTTTAAGCCTCCAGTCTTACGTCTTAAGTCTTCGGTCTTTTAATCTTTTATCTTATCATCTAAGCATTAAAATTGACAATAAAAAATTACTGTGTTAATATTTTTTATTATGATAAATACATTATATGAAATAGTGGAATACCAGGCTGAAATTGCGCCTGAAAAAACAGCCGTTATTTTTCAAAATAAGAAAATAAATTATAACACATTAAATGAAAAAAGTAACCAGATTGCTGCCAGTTTAATAAAATTAAAACTTAATCCCGGTGAAAAAACAGCTATTCTCCTCAAAAATTCCCCCGATTATATTTATTCTTATTTTGGCATCCTTAAAACCGGCGCGGCCGCTGTCCCGCTGAACACTTTTTTAAAGGCAGAGGAGTTAAAATATATTCTGAATGACTGCCAGGCAAAAATTATTATCACGATGGGCTGTTTCACGGAAGAATTAGAAAAAATCATTGCAAAGCTCCCTCATTTAAAATCAGTAATCCTGCTGGAAGAATCGGCAAAATATTTGTCCCTGCGAAATATATATTCAGATTGTCCGAAAACAAACCCGGATATTAAAAGAAATAAAAATGATACAGCTATAATTATTTACACGTCAGGAACAACCGGCTGTCCCAAAGGGGCAATGTTAAGTCATAACAACCTTTTAAGCAATGTTAAATCAATTCTGGAGGCAATAAAGACATACAATTCCGACAGGGTTCTGGACATCCTGCCCATGTTTCATTCTTTTACGCTTACCGTGTGCATACTGGTACCGCTCTACAGGGGAATCACAATCGTCATAATAGAATCGATCAAACCGTTTTCAAACGTTATAAAAAATATAATCAAGCACAGGGCAACCATAATCGTGTGCATACCAAATCTGTATCAGATTTTATCCCAGGCGAAAATACCCGGTTTTCTCCTTTTCTTTAACCCGGTAAGGTTATGCGTGTCAGGTGGGGCTCCGCTTCCGCCGGCCGTACTTGAAAGATTCGAAAAAAAATTTAAGATACCCCTTTTGGAAGGCTACGGTCTTTCAGAGGCATCGCCGGTTGTTTCCATAATGCCGGAAAATAAACCGCGAAAACCCGGGTCGATCGGGGCGGCAATCCCGGGGGTGGATGTTAAGATAGTAAATGAAAATTGCGAAGAGCTGCCCGCCGGTGAAATCGGCGAGCTTATTGTGCGCGGGCCTAATATAATGAAAGGATATTTGAACCAGCCGGAAGAAACAAATAAAACAATAAAAGATAATTGGTTATTTAGCGGGGACCTTGCAAAAATGGACAATGAAAATTACATTTATATTGTCGACCGTAAAAAAGATATGATTTTGTGCCACGGAATAAATGTTTACCCGCGCGAGATAGAAGATATGCTTTATAAACATCCAAAAATTGCCGAATGCGCCGTTGTAGGAATAAAGAACAAACATTATAAAGAAATCTCAAAGGCATTTATAGTCCTCAAGGAAGGCCAGACCGCGTCTATAAATGAATTCCAAACATTTTGCAAAGACAAGCTCGCGGACTACAAAATACCCCATCATTTTGAATTTATGCAAAATCTTCCAAAAACCCCGACAGGTAAAATATTGAAGAGAACATTGCGAAACCAGGCAAAAGAAGGGAACAGTACCCTATGAAAATAATACGCGCCATTCATCCTTTCCCGGACAATAAAAAAGCAGTACTTGCTATCGGCAACTTTGACGGCGTCCATCTCGGACACCAGGCGATATTTAAAGAGATGATTAAAGAAAAAAATAACATAAACGGTAAGGCAATAGTTTTGACTTTTGAACCGCACCCGTTTAAATTTTTGCACCCGGAAAAAGAAATTCTGCTTCTCACGCCGTTTCATGAAAAAATGGAGATGCTTGAAAAGTCCGGGATTGACACAGCCATATGCATTCCTTTCACCAGGGAATTTTCTTCCATTCCCGCCGGGGATTTTATTAAAAATGTTCTTTATGACAACTTAAAAATTTCTTCGATTTTTGCCGGGGAAGACTTTAATTTCGGGAAGGATAAAAAAGGTTCTTATGAATTGTTAAAAAAGAATTCCGGGAAATACGGTTTTAAAGTAAACCTGGTTAAAACCTTATTTCTTGATAATATTATTGTTAGCAGTACCAATATCAGGAAATTCCTGCTCCAGGGGGAAATCGAAACGGCAAATAAATTATTAGGCAGGCCGTATTCCATCAGGGGTAAAATTGTCCACGGCAAAGGGCTTAAATTTGAAATTCCAACAGCCACATTGGAACCCCACCATGAGCTTATACCCGGGCAAGGGGTTTACGCGGTGCGAGTGGAGTTTTCCGGTAAAAAATACGCGGGCGCCGCGAACATCGGTATCACCTACCCTTACGGGAGCTACAAACCTACCGTCGAAATTCATATCCTCAATTTCAACGAAACCATATATCATGAATTTATCAAAGTGGAATTTTTAAAATTCATCCGCGAGGAAAAAATATTTGCCTCGCAAAATGAATTGATAACACAGATAAAAAAGGATATTGAAGAGATTAAAAAGGAAAAAATTCTGTCAGACTATTAGAAAAAAACCGCCAACAAAGTATATTATAGCTGCAATACATAGGCTGTAAGAAAACTTTACATTCTGCTCCACCTCACCTCATTAATCCTCATAATCTCATCCAGCTTTAACCTAAGGGAGGTCCTGTCTATACCTGTCATCTCAATCAGTTTGTCAACTGCTTTCAAAGTATCTTCTATGTTTTTCTCAAATTCTTTCTTTGTATCCGCGTTCCTGAGCCTTATTTTTTCCAATTTTTCTATTATAGTGTCTGCCTTCTCCCTGTCGGAAGGACTTAAATTCATGCCGT
>JBFMCF010000113.1 GCA_040754625.1 bacterium
ACCGGAGGAATTTTAGTCCGAGAGAACTGTTATGACAAGAGGAATGTGAAAGGTTTGTTGTTGTGGCAGGTAAACCGGTGGATTAACTGTCTGTTTTGGCTACCGCGAAGCGGTTTCAGTTCAACATGAAATCATGTTATTGTCAAATTAAAAAGGCGTACCGGATAAACGGCACGCCTTACTAAAACAAATTTTGGTAATAAATTACAATTCCAGGAACGAATCCGCGAACATGATCTCGCCTTTGAACATACGGATGGCTTTATCGACGTGGCTGGCGGGAAAAACTTTTCTTATGTCTTCGCCTTTGACTACTGCCATGAATTTTTCATCATTGACATCAACAATGGCTCCGCTTAAGCCGGCTTCTCTAAGCAATGTCCAATAGACCGATGTTAAAAGCGGTTTCATGGAAGCAGGGGTCATGTTGACGACGTTGCTTAAGCCGACCAGGGAATGCATCGGCGGTTCATTCATTGTCTGGAACATCTGGACGGACTCGATTACAAACCTTGCCTGGTCCTGGTTTCCTTTTACGGTCATCGCAAGAGGATCGAGATAAATATTTTCCATCGGGACGCCAAGTTCGGCGGCTTTGGTCATAATATCGACAGCGATGGAGGCCCTTGTCGCGGCGTCGGGAGGTAAGCCGACGCCAGCCAGTGTCAAACCGATTATATTGCAGTTGTATTTCGCGGCAAGCGGCATGAATGTGTTTAATCTCTTTGTTTCGCCGGAGCATGAGTTTATCAGGGCCTTGCCATAGGCATCATTATAATGCTGTAATCCCATTTCCATTGCCTTTGGATTTGTCGTGTCAAGAGAAAGAGGGACTTTAGCCACAGCATGAACGATCTCGCATAACCATGGCAGTCTTTCCGGATCATCTTCAACAGGGCCGATATTCATGTCAAGCATGTTCGCGCCGCATTGGACTTGTTTTACCGCCATTTCCTGTAGCGGGCCTTTGTCGCGGTCTTCCATGGCCTTTCGCAGTACCTTTGTTACTACATTGATTCTTTCACCGATCAATAACGGATTTGGATACACTTAAAGCCTCCTTTAGAATTACATAATTTCTGAAAAAATTGCAATATACTATAAAAGTGTCACAAGTGTCAATGTGTCATATACTGTAAACCCTTGACACTCTGATACATGATACTTTGATACTTTTTAAAACAATCCCTTGACTTTGCCGGTTTCCACATCCACATCCACTCTGCGGTAAGCTGGATCGGAAGATGTCCCGGGCATAAGTTTAATGGCCCCCGCGATCGGCACGACAAAACCCGCGCCCTTGTATATCATTATGTCCCTGATATGGAGTCTCCAGCCTTTCGGAGCGCCTTTAATGTTCGGGTTATCGGAAAGTGAAAGGTGCGTTTTAACCATACACGTTCCAAGTTTCGCGATTTCCGGGTCCGCTTCCATACTTTTAGCTTTTGTCAAAGCTTCAGGCGAATAATCAACCCCATCGGCGCCGTAAACTTCTTTCGCGATCAAATCAATTCTGTTTCTCAACGGAGTATCAAGCTCATAGAGGAATTTAAATTTATTGGGTTCGTTGCACGCTTCTATGACGGCATCAGCCAGCTCCAGCGCCCCGTCGCCGCCTTTTTCCCAGTGTTTGGAGAGCGCGACACGCGCCCCGGCAGCTTCGGCTATCCTGCGGATTGTTTTAATTTCAGCGTCTGTATCAGTATGAAAAGCGTTGATACAAACAACAGGATTGATGCCCGCCTTTTTAACAACTTTAATTAAATGTACCAGATTGCTTGACGCGCCGGCTTCCACCCAGCCGACGTTTTCTTTTTTATATTCTTCAGGCAATGGGCGTCCCGGCACCGGGAGAGGGCCTCCGCCATGGCACTTTAAGGCTCTGACGGTGGCAACGACAACCGCCGCGTTAGGATGATTACCTGAAAAGCGGCATTTAAGGTTCCAGAATTTTTCAAATCCGATATCTGCCCCGAATCCCGATTCCGTTACATGGTAATCGCCAAGTTTTAACGCTATTCGGTCCGCGACTATTGAAGACTGGCCGATCGCAATGTTCGCGAACGGACCCGCGTGGACAAATACAGGCTGGCCTTCAACAGTCTGCATCAGATTCGGGTTAATCGCTTCAACCATCCAGGCGGTCATCGCGCCGTCCACCTCGAGGTCCGCGGTAGTAACAGGCTTTCCGGATTTACTGTAGGCAACAACTATTTTACCCATTCTTTCGCACATATCTTTCAGGTCTGTAGCAACTGCTAAAATCGCCATAATTTCCGAGGAAACGGCAATGGCAAATCCTGATTGCATCATAAAACCATCCATTTTCCCGCCGATACCGATTACAATATCGCGAAGCGCCTGGGCACAGAAATCCATGATCCATTTCATCTGGACGCTCCTCGGATCAATATCCAGGCGTTTAAGTTTGCTTTTTGCCAGCTGGGCATCATCATAATTAAATTCATGCTGCATTCTTGATGTCAGCGCCACCATTGCCAGATTGTGGGCGTTCATGATGGCGTTGATGTCCCCGGTCAAACCCAGGGAAAACGGGGTCAGCGGGATACATTGTGAAAGCCCGCCGCCCGCGGCAGACCCTTTAATATTCATTGTCGGTCCGCCTGACGGCTGTCTGATCGCGCCCACAACGTTTTTATTTCTTTTACCCAAACCCTGGATCAAGCCGATTGTGGTGGTTGATTTCCCCTCACCAAGCGGAGTAGGGGTGATAGCGGTTACGTCAATAAATTTCGCGTCCGGTTTATTTCCCAGCCGGTTTAAAACTTTTTTGTAGTCTATTTTGGCGACATAATGCCCGTGAGGAAGTAATTCCTCTTTTTTAAGGCCCATCTTCTCTGCCAGCTCATAGACGGTCTTCATACTTTTTTCTGAATCTTCAGCTATTTCCCAATCCGCGTGTTTTTTAGGGTCCAATGCCATAAAATTTACCTCCTCTTTTAAAAGCCGTTTAAACGGTTCAAACGGTTTAAACCGTTTAAACCGTTCTTAAATTTATATTCCCAGTTTTTTTCTTTTTGCCGCGATATGATTTAATATTAATTCGGCGGCTTTATACGGGTCCGGTTCGACCGCGAACCTTCCGCCGGTTACCTTTTCAATGTCCTCGTACATCAGTTTTCTTAATTTTGGGGCTCCTGTTACAGCGTGTGAAAGACCAAGCACCACGAGCGCTCCCTGGGCCACGAAATAATTACCAATCGTCATGGCCTTTTCGGACATCCATTCAAGGGCGGCCCCGGCGATAGGGAGTTCATCGTAATCCGTTCCAAGTCCGTGTTTAATCATCTCGGTGCAGGCCACAAGTATCCTGCTGTTGTCGACGCATGAACCCGCGTGAAGGACAGGGGGGCATCCGATTGCCTCGCAAACTTCGCGAAGTCCTTTACCAGCGAGTTCCATTGCCTCAGGTACCATAAGCCCGGCTTTAGCGGATGCTATTGCAGCACAGCCTGTATTTACAACGAATACATTATTTTTTATCAATTCTTTTGTTAGAGTAACGTTCGCGTAATCCTGCTGGATTTTACAGTTACTGCACCCGACAATCCCGACAACACCGAAAATCCTGCCGTTTTTAATGTTTTCCACGAGAGGGTTGTAAGAGGCCCTGTAAACGCCTCCCTGCATATAACTCAATGTTTCCGAGCTGAAACCCGCGATGATATCCATTGATTCGGACGGTATGTTTACTTTTGCCTTGTCCCTGTTTTTATAATTATCGATTGCTGTTTTTAATATCTCTTTCGCTATATCATATGCTCTTTTTTCATCAAATTCGATGTGAATCGCGTTTGGCATTTTTGCCTTCGGGGATGTAGTTATGATTTTTGTGTGAAAACAGCCCGCAACGTTAGGCAGTGAAGGGAAAAGGCACTGGACATCGACAACCATCGCCTCAACCGCGCCTGTAATTATCGCAAGTTCCTGCTGTAAAAAGTTTCCCGCTATCGGAACGCCTTCGCGCATAAGCACCTCGTTCGCGGTACAGCATATCCCGGCGATAACCACGCCTTTAGCGCCGGCCTTTTTGCATAATTCCAGGATTTCCTTGTCTTGGGAAGCCTCGACAATCTGCATCGAGAGCAGGGGCTCATGGCCGTGTATTATGACATTGACCTGGTCCTCGGCCAATACGCCGAGATTGACCTTGCTTCTTAACGGTTTAGGGGTGCCAAACATCACATCGGTCAATTCAGTGGCTATCATCGCACCGATCCACCCGTCGGCAATACCGACTTTCAGGCTGTCCATGAAAGTGTCATAATAATCCGAACCCATCCCCATATTTGTCCTGTGCATTGCCTGGACAATCTCTGAATTCACGCATTTGGGCACAATCCCTAATTTTTCCCATAATTTAAGCCTTTTTTCAGGCATTCTTTTCAGGAACCTCGGAGAACCGTGCGGGTTGGTAAATTCATCGAGGGCGATCTTCGCGACTTCTTCAGCTATTTTATTGATTTCTTTGTTTTCAATTTCAATGCCGTATTCTTTGGCCAGGGAAAGCAGTTTTTTGGTGTCTTTTATTTTGTAATTTTTGGCTTCTCCTGTCGCCGCCATCAGAAGAGTATGGGCTATTTCATAACCATGGTCTGAATGCGCCGCGCACCCGGCCGCCACGGAACGGGCCAGATTACGGCTCGCGATAGTGTCCGCGTCCGCTCCGCAGATACCACGGCTTGATTCATCTTTCACATTTATCCTGCAGGGCCCGAGCATACATGTTCTGCAGCAGATGCCCTGGACGCCGTATGAACACTGGACTTTTATGGCTTCGAACCTGTCCCACGCCGTTTGTATTTTAGCCTCGCAGGCTTTTTCCATCATCTTTTCGGAGGCCTTATCGATTGTCCGGGACTTTACATTTTTTATTTCCTGAGTCATATGCTCTCCTTGTTTTAAAATTTATTCAAACAGTTCAAACGGATTAAACCGTTCAAACGGTTTGAACTGTTTTTATTAAATCATCGGCTCCATTGTTAACGCCGGGTGGTTCACCCTCTGCAGAAATTCACAAACGGCACTGCTTTCGGTCCCGACAGTTTCATCCGCTATTTTATCAAGAAGGTCAGGTACACCCGCCTCAGCGGCGCGTTTCTGAATACCTTCCTTTAATTGTTCTTTTAATTCCTTGGGCATCCATACGATCCGTTTGATTCCGCCATCCGCGAGAAGGAATTTTTTACTTGTAAGGTATAATCTCCCGACACCGAGAAAACCCGGGGTCTGGTTTCCCCCGCCGACTGAACCGGCAAGCGTGGAAAATTTCATCCCGCACGGTGTCATATCGGTGAATCCCCGGTTTACTATCATTACGCCGTTTGCCTCGGGGAGAAGGGCGATAATACATTCAAAGCAACCGCATGATGTCATTGGATTGTCCATCATGGAGTATGCGTTAAACACGCTTATTGCCTGGTTTGATTTGTTATATACAAATTCATTGACACCTTCCCATTGTCCCTTGACGGAATCGATAATTCGTCCTTTTTTGATTGGCTGGTTCGGCCCCGTAGCGTCGATTTCATAGGCGGCTTTCCCGTCAAGCCAGTTATAAGCGCCGCAAAGCCCAAGACGCTCGGGTGTGATTACACACACATGATTTGGCGCGTAAGACTGGCATAAAGTGCAGGAGTAATAGATGTCGACAGTTTCATCGGTCAGCCCCGCGACTCTTTCATCTCTTTCCTTATAGCTTTTTTGCGCTTCAACTAAAAGCTTTTTTGCTTTTGCTTCATCGGTGATAAGCATTACTTCAACCTTGTCCACTATCGCCGGGAATTCGGAATGCATTCTCGCGTGAAGAATTTTACCCAGATGTTCCAGCCTGAATCCCGACTGGTATGCCTCTTTGCTTATCCTGATCCAGTTCATATCGCGCTGGCCCATATGAAATACGCCGTGGGCCTCGCTTAAAAAATGGTGGATTTTTCTCTCTAATATTGATTCAAAGTCTTTCTGCATTTTTCGCCCGGCCACTTCAACAAGGATTCCCATCGGGTATAATCCTTCTTTTTCGTCTATTTTTGGGCCGTCAATGATTATTTTGCCGTCAGAAACATCATCCATGTTTTTCATGCGTAAATATTCGAATGACATGGTTTTATTGGCGCCAATGTCAAGATATGTATCTTCTTTCCTTACACGCTCGCCTTCGAAAGCCGGGCCGTAAGGGACCGGGATATCTATTTTTTCAATCTCGATTTTTAACCCCCTGACTTCGATTGATTTGTCCACAATCTTGTCTATGTCGGGTTCCCAAACGACTTCCTCATACCTGCATACCCCGTTAGGCTTGATTTCAGGGACCTTGCTGTGCGATATCGCGGGGAAGCCCATACTGATCGCACCGGCGCCCGTGGTCCATTTTATATCATCCAATTCTCCAAGGACAAGGGCAAAGGCGTGGACCCTGTCAAGAGTGTATTTAAGAATGTCTTTGTAATTTCCTTTTTTGATTCCCCCGAACATCATTGCCGACCTTATTGCCCAGTTAAGAGCGTAAATTACAGAGATTGTGTCTTTCCCGAGCGGGACAATGTAAGTTTCCCAGCCCAGGTCGATATTTTCCTGGCGCAGTTGTTTGGTTACACTGTTGCCGTTGGTTTCCCCTGCAAGAAATATAAGGATTTTTCTTTCCTGCAGCTGCCGGATGACTTTTACGGCTTCCTTGCTGTCTTTCGCGGCGCCAAGCACTGCCGCGAAACCGGGCATCCGGCCGTCAACCAGCTGAATGCCGAGGTCTCTCAATATTGTGTCGGTAATGAACCCGTTATACGTAAAACCGTCCGCTTCTTTGGCCGGTTCTTCACCGTAAATGTAGCGGACAGCCTCAATAATTTCTTCCGCGAAAAGCGTGGCAATGCCGGCGTCAAGCGCTTCGCCGAGATAAGGCAGCCAGGACTTATCATCGGGTTCCGCGGAAAGCATGGATTTAGCGTGGTTAAGCGAGATTTCCATGTCGCCCAAAGTTTTTAATTCTTTCCCTGTAATGGCGTAATAAAAAGGAAGATAAAAAGCGGTATCTGGAAATTCAAATTTTAAATCTTTTCCTTTTTCAGAGATTGCTTTTTTAAGCGAAGTTTCCGCGTGATTCACTACCTGGTGCGAGCCGCGAATGACTGCCGTTGCGATAAATTTGGACATAGTTCCTCCATAGTAAAAAACAGTTTGAACCGTTTAAACAGTTTAAACCGTTTAAACGATTAAGTTATTTCCATTCATTCTTTAAAAAGACTGGAATGGCATTTGCCTCTCTCGGCCCGACAATAATCTTCCAGTCGGGCAATTTTTCCTGCAATGAACCGCTTAAAACGGACACGTAACCGGGAAGTATCAGCTTTTTATGGCTTACCAGTTCACCCGCTTTAAGGCTGGTAATCAACGCGGCAATAGTTCCGGCTGAGAATTTACCGGCCGCCCAGGCTGTCATGACTGATAAACCCTCGGAATCCTGGACGGCGAGCCAGGCGGAAACCTTGCTGTTTTCAATTTCCCCGGCCACGAGAAAATAAGTCAGTGAAAAATTTGTTGTAACCATCAGAGGCGAATTTTTATCAGGTTCGCCGATTTTATATATTTTTGGTTCAACTTTCATAGGTTTTTGCGGGTCGGTATAAATATTTTGCCTTAAGGCGAACAAAGGCAGTACCTTCCATATTTCAGGAGAAGATAACGCGATAATCGAGCCGTATTTTGCGATAGAAATACTCGCGAGCATCGTTTCGAGCATGTTATCGCCGGTTTTATGGAAGAAGGATATTATGGGATAACCCAGCGGCCTGAAAGATTTTCTTATCGCGGACCTTCTTATAATTGTGTTTTTTTCGATTATATCTTTTGCCTTCGCGGTTTGTGGGTCTAAAATAATGTCCTTGATACCCAGAGCGCTTATTTTTTCTGATAAGGCTGTCAGTTTTTCCAGGTCAGGCGCAGAAACAACCAGCGGACAGTTATTTTCTTTCGCGAGCTTTGCCATATTTTCATAGTTTGATTCATTCGCGGCAGATAAAAGGGGCCTTTTCCCTGAAACAACGGGCAATGCGGATTTCATGGCATCTGCGTTATCGGATTTTAAAATTAAAGGAAGACTGGTCAATCCCGCAATTTTCTTTACCGCATTACTGAATACCTGTATGTCTCCGGATTCGTTTTCGATGGTTATTAAATCGACTTTCAGGTGTTGTCCGACTCTTTCTACCGCCGCGTTTTTTGTTTCTTCTATTTTTCGCGCTATTTCGTTGTCGGTGGATTTATCGGATATAACGACCGCGAAACCCGGTGTGTGATAAAATGTTTTTTCATGCCGAAACATGACAGTTTCCTCGCCGACGGACACCGCGTTTTCGCCGGTGCCGATTGTGACAAGTCTGATCGGCGGGGCGGACGCCTCGCTTAATTTCGCTTTTGCCTCGGACGAAACATCGGGGCAACTGTCCAGTGATGCCTGTTTTACCGCGAGTTTCATCGCGAAAGCGAGACATGTCGGGAATTTGCATTTTCCGCAGTTTGTTTTAGGCAGGTATTTGAAAATTTCTATTCCTGATAAAGCCATATGTTCCTCCGTTTATTGTAAATAATTGTAGGGGCGTGATTTATCACGCCCTGTTTGGGCATTGTGCCATTTTTGGGCGCAATGAATTGCACCCCTACATTTCATATCATTTGTTCCACAGTTTTTCTTACCAGATTCATTGCCTCCGGGTGCCTCATAATTAAAAAATTCCCGCCGGCAGACAAAAAAGTTATTCCTGTAACTGCTTCCCAGAGTATACCCCGTTTTTCCGTATCACCCCATTCGGAAATATCAGCTTTTGCTTCCTTCGCCTTCCATGATTCAGGCCCGATATCGTTTACAATGGGCATTTGCATCATACCGTCATTTTGCTGCAAAGCCGCCAGCTTGCACCTTTCAATTACTGAAAATGTATATTCAAGCCCATATCCCAGCGCGCTTGACATAGTATCCATTATTATTTTTTCTTTTGGAAACCCTGATTGCGTGAGAAGGATATTCAATTGTTTCGCGAGGTTGATATCAAGGTCTGATAACGCGATTAAATAATGGTTAAAAGCCTGTGCGGCGGCGGCAAATGTTTTAAAATTTTTTTCCTGCGCCTTGCCGATAATAGACGGCTTTCCGCAGGCGGCGGCACACGGATTTATTAATTCAGTGTCCTTGTCCACGTGATTGGAACCGAGCAATATTAAAGGGACGGATATACTTGATGAAACTTTGGCGACAACATTCGCCGCGTCTTTCGCTGATTTATTTTCTCTGTCAGGGTGCGTCCCGGCCAGCCTTAAACATACAGCGTCCGCCTTCAATTCCTTTTCGCAGAATCCGGCCCATGCCACAGGGTCTGCCATTACTTTGCCGTAAATTTTAGTTAAAGCTTCCGGCCAGTCCTGTGGGACCACGTCCTGTATTTCAAGGGCCACTATGGGTTTTTTGGCGGGCACGCCCTCGAATGAAAGAAAGGGCAGGGTGTTTTCGCCGCCGATATCTATTCCCCCGAATTTAACTTCATTGATTTTCCCTGAATATGTTTCTTTTGGCAATGTGAATGGCATTTTTTCCTCCATGTATTTATATATTTACAAATTTATCCAATATTTTCTTTAAAGCCTCATAGGATTTTGAATCCCGGGGCAAATCAATCAGCGGTTTTCCCTCGATATCAAAATTCCTGACATTTTCATCCTCAGGAATTGTACCCGCAAGCTTAAGGTCATTCTTTTCTATCTCTGAGGCAATGGAAGCGTCTATTTTTTCCGGGCTTCTATTTAAAACAAGATAATTCCTGTCTATTTGCAGATTCAGCTCTCTCACTAACTGTTTAATTTTGCCCGCGGCTTTAATACCCCTGACATTATAATCAGAAACCAGTAAAAGCAAATCCACCTTTTGGGTGGTCCTGCGGCTGAAGTGTTCCATTCCGGCTTCCGTGTCTATTATGACAAATCTATATTTAGATGACAGTTTATCTATAAATTTCCTTATCAGGTTGTTAGTGTAGCAATAACAACCCGGGCCTTCGGGCCTTCCCATGGCCAGAAGGTCAAAACCGGAAGCTTCAACAAGCGTCTTGGTTATTTCATATTCAATAAAATCGGGTTTACTCATCCCCGCGGGAATGTTTTTTTCTCTTTCAAGAGATTTTTCACGGATGTCCGCCACATTCGCGTTTATGCTGACCCCTAAGCATTCGTTAAGATTTGAATTTGGGTCAGCGTCAACCGCGAGAATGGGAGACAGGTTTTTTTCCTTCAAAAACCTTATACAAAGAGAGGAGAGGGTGGTTTTCCCTGTCCCTCCTTTACCTGAAAGAGCGATAGTAAATGACATATTTAGTTTATAAAGTTTTTAAAGTTGTAAAGTTTCTACTTTATAACTTTTAACTTTATAACATCTTCTAATTAAATTCCCGCTTTTTCCAAAATCAGCGGCACCTTATCCTCCATGCCGATTGCCATAACATGGACACCATCGCAGATTGAGCGGAATTCATTAATCTGCCTGGCAGCTATTTGGATGCCTGTTTCCAATGGTTTTTCCGATTTCTCCAATTCGTTGATAAGCTCATCCGGCACCCTGATACCGGGCACAAATTTATTCAAAAACCTTGCCATCTTGGCGCTTTTAAGAAGGAGTATCCCGCCGATTATTTTTACGGGGAAATGGCGGGCTGTTTCCATGAATTCTTCCATTTTTTTTGTGTCATATACTGCCTGTGTCTGGAAAAATTGCGCGCCAGCTTTAACTTTTTTCTCAAATTTTAAAATCTGAGGTTCAATAGGGTCTGCCTCAGGCGTAACTGTGGCACCCATTGTAAACTCTGTTTTTCCTTTAAGCAGGTTTCCATTCATGTCCATGCCCCTGTTTAGCGTGGAAATGACCTGCAATAACTGGACTGATTCAATGTCAAAAACGGGCTTCGCCTGTTTATGGTCGCCAGCCTGCGTATGGTCGCCGGTCAGCGCAAGGACATTCCTGATACCAAGGACATGGGCTGATAAAAGGTCGGACTGGATTGCCAGCCGGTTCCTGTCCCTGCACGTTAACTGGTATATCGGGTCCAAACCATGTTCCAAAATCAGTTTTGAAGCGCCGAGCGAACCCAGGCGCATTACTGAACTCTGGTTATCGGTAACATTGACCGCGTCAACTTTTTCCTTCAAAAGGGAGGTGGAGTGAAGCATTTCCTGAACATCCGTCCCTTTTGGAGGGCCGGCCTCGGCGGTGATTATAAACTTGTCAGTTTCAAGAGCATTTTTTAAAGTGTTCATGATAATATTTTTTTGTAGGGGCGTGATTTATCACGCCCTGATTGGGCGCAATAAATTGCGCCCCTACGTTATTTCTTTCTTTCCAATATAAGCCTGTCAGGTTTTATATGTTTACTATAATTTTTAGCGGGCTGTATATTTTTAAATTTTTCAAGATGATTGAATTTTTTAAGCCTTTCATAAATCAGTACCCACGCGCAGTCAACAGGCCGCTCTTCAGTTGAGATCTCGCACTTTCCCTTGTTCATTCCCCCGCACGGTCCGTTTAACAGTCCTTTCGCGCAATTTGTTATAGGGCATATGCCGTCGGTGAATGAAATCACGCATTCCCCGCACATTGAACAATGTTCGTGGAAATGCCCGTGCCTTTCGATGTTTCCCAAAAACAGGGTGTTGCTTGCGGGCCGGACCGGTTTTTCGATTATTTCGGAAACCGATTGCGCGCATGCCCCGCACGCGGTTATCAGGATGGCGTCGGATTTATCAATCGCCTCCTTATGCACCTTTAAATCTTTTTTTGTAAGGAGAACATGGCAGGGCGCGTTGATTACGGCGAAACCTGTCACATTTTTGCCAGATGTTTTAAGTTTTTCAATTAGTTCTTTAGTCGCTGTTTCCCCGCCTGTCTGGCATTCATCGGCGCAGACCGAACAGCCGACAAGAAAAATATTATTTTCTCCCTCGAGGGATTTAACTATTTCTTCTATGGGTTTTTGTTTTGTTACTATCATAAATATTCCCGTAACCAGTAATTACCTGATTTTTATTCTATTTTATCAATCCGTTTGCCATTTTCACGGACTTAACCGTGTTATGCATCAGCATTGTTATTGTCATCGGGCCGACGCCGCCCGGGACAGGCGTAATCATTGACGTTAAATCCTTTACATTATCAAAGTCAACGTCGCCGCAAAGTGTCCCGTCAGGTAAACGGTTTACACCGACATCAATTACAACAGCGCCTTTTTTTACAAAATCCTTTGTTACAAACTTTGGTTTTCCGATAGCCGCGATTAAAATATCCGCGCGGCGGCTTACCGCCGGCAAATCCTTGGTTTTTGAATGGCAGATTGTTACTGTAGCGTTTTCCTGCATTAAAAGCATGGCGACGGGCTTCCCGACAATATTGCTCCTGCCGATGACAACTGCCTCTTTACCTTCCATGTTAACCTTTGAATATTCAAGCAGTTTTATGACCCCGTATGGCGTGCAGGCCACAAATGTAGGTGTTCCCGCGACCAGTTTCCCGACATTATAAGGATGAAACCCATCAACGTCTTTTTCAGGAACTATACTTTCTAAAACTATATTTGTGTCAATCTGCTTCGGAAGAGGGAGCTGTACCAGGATACCATTTATTTTAGGGTCATTATTTAACTTTTTAATTAATTTAATAAGAGTTTCCTGTGATATGTTTTCCTCAAGTTTATGTTCTTCAGAATATATCCCAAGGCTGTTGGAGGCCTTTTGTTTCATGCTGACATAAACCTTGGAAGCAGGGTTAGCGCCCACAAGAACAACCGCGAGACCCGGGATAATTCCTTTTTGTTTAAGTTGTTCAATATCTTTTTTTAGTTCAGATTGTATATCACCGCTTATTTTTTTCCCGTCGATAAGTTCAGGCATTTATATTCTCCTATGTTAGTTTATAAAGTTATAATGTTCTAAAGTAGTAAAGTTAAATCCATACGTTACAAATTTTATAACTTTCAACTTTATAACTTATTCAATTGCTTTTTTAAGTGTTCAATAACACTTTTGACTTCTTCCGCTGTTTTGCTGTTTTTATCAAACTGGTAATTTCCAGTCTGGTCCTGCTTAAGTATATCAGTGCTGAAAGAAATAAGACCAAGCACCGGCAAATTTATTTCTTTCTGAATAGATTCTATTTCATTATGATTTCTAACACGGTTTATTACAACAAAAATGTTTTTAATTGTAAGTTCCCTGGCCAAACGTTCAATCGTTAATGCCGTTTGCAGGCTTTTCCGGCCCGTGTCAATGACTATTATCAGGGCATCCACTGATTCAGCTGTCCCGCGGCTGAGATGTTCAATGCCCGCCTCCATATCTATTAAAATAATTTCTTCCCTGTTTACCAGGATATGTTTCAAAAGTGTTTTTAAAAGCGCGTTTTCAGGGCAGAAACAACCGCCGCCGCCTGATTTTAATCCTCCCAACATAAGAAATTTAATATCCGCATTGATATTTTTACTATATTTTTCAGGAATATCATCCACTTTTGGATTCATTTTAAAAAAGGGATTATTTATTCCCGGTTTAGTTCCTGTTCTTTCAGCAATGAGTTCTTTCATTTCAGAAAGAGGCACTATATCTTTTGTTTCTTTTAAACTTAATCCCAGTGACAGGCCTAAGTTTGAATCAGGGTCAGCGTCAAGCGCAAGGACCTTATTTCCGGCAGACGAGAAAGTAAATGCTAACAGGCTGGTTAATGTTGTTTTTCCGACTCCGCCTTTTCCAGAAACAGCGATTTTCAACCGCCTACCCGCCTTTCAACTCAACATTCATTATCCTAAACAAAAACAGGATATTTTTTACTTTTTTAAATTATTAATTTACAGTTATAGATAGTATATTTTAAATTAAATTTTATTTCTATAAAAATATTTCTCTTTAAAAGGTTATTTTTTCAGGTTGGATGGCAAAAAATAATTGTTAATGGCAAGAGGGCGGTATTATTTAATATCGAGATATTTTTTAATTTCATCTTCAATCTTTGTATTATATCCAATTATTTTATTTTTAATTTGGCCTTCAATATCCAAAATAAAAGTTACGGGTATGGATTTTATACCGCCATAAGCGGAGATTAAATTATCATTCGCCATAATTATTTTTATCGCCGGTTGATTTTCTTTAACATATTTTTTGACTTCATTGATGTCCTGGTCAACGCTAAAAGCAATAATTGATAACCCGTTATCTTTATATTTTTGGAAAAATTTTTCCATCTCAGCCAGTTCTTTGCGGCAGGAAGGGCACCATGTCGCCCAGAAATTCAAGACCGTGACCTTTCCATTAATAAGTTTTTTTAATTCAATATCTTTTCCCTCAAGGTCTTTGACGATTATATCAGGGACATATTTTTTAGCAGGGGAGGAAGATTCAGTGCTGATTTTATTTGTCGAAAATTGAATAACAGCATATACGGTTATTACTGCTATTAGTAATAATATTTTCTTCATTTTACCCCCCCCGTTCTCTCAGGAAACATATTTTTCAGCGGCCATCGCCGCGGTTGCTCCGTCTCCAACAGCCGTGACTACCTGCCTCAGAAATTTTTTTCGTATGTCTCCGGCCGCAAAAATACCAGGCACATCGGTTCGCATGTCTTCATCTGTAATTATATAACCATTTTCATCTGTCCGCACTATATTTTTTAATAAATCGGTATTAGGTTTATGGCCCGCGTAAATGAAAATACCCGAACAGGCCAGAAACGAAATTTCTTTAGTTTTGACATTTTCTATTTTAATTTTTTCAACCTGGTTATTTCCAATTATCTCTTTTACTATTGAATTTAAAACAGTTGTAATCTTAGGCTGTTTTAAAACGCGTTCCTGAAGTATTTTCCCCCCGCGGAACTCATCCCGCCTGTGTATCAAATAGACTTTGTTCGTGAATTTTGTAAGGAATACAGCTTCTTCAAGCGCGGCGTTACCTCCCCCGACTACAGCAACATCTTTATTCTTGAAAAAAGCACCGTCACAAGTCGCGCAGTAGGAAACGCCTCGGCCTCTGAATTTTCTTTCGCCCGGGACATCCAATTCATTTGGTTTCGCGCCGGCCGCGATAATAATAGCGTTACATTGAATAGTTGTTCCATCATCCAGAATAATTGTTTTTTCTCCAGCATCCGCATTCCTTATTTCAGCTACCTGCCCGAATTCTATTTTCGCGCCAAAATGTTTTGCCTGTTTTTCCATATTATTCATTAAATCCAGGCCTCTTATTCCGTCATGGAAACCCGGGTAGTTTTCAATAATATCCGTGGTGGCGGCCTGCCCGCCGGGGGCTGTACTTTCCAGTATTAAAGTTGAAAGAAAAGCCCGGCTTGTGTAAATCCCGGCTGATAATCCCGCCGGCCCCGCGCCGATGATGACAACTTGATATTTATCCATTATTAGTCTCCATTTTTATAGTTAACAAAGTTAGTTTTCACACAGTCTGTTGTTTAAGCGGACGCTGATAGATTTTGTATGCCCAGATACAAATTTTCCATCAGATCCTTTGCCGTAAAACCCGTTATTCCCTTTTTCTCTGCCAGCAAATCTCCTGTTTTTCCGTGCAGGAAACAGGCAAGATTTAAAGCATTAGCAGGGCTTAATTTCTGGCCTAAGAAAGAAACAATCATTCCGGATAACACGTCTCCCATGCCGGCCTGCGCCATGCCGGGGTTGCCTGTGGGATTAATGAACTGGTTTCCGTTCGGCAGGGAGATAATTGAATAAGCTCCTTTAAGCACAAGATAAATATTGTGCTTTATCGCGAAGTTACGGCTGATTGTTAAACGATCTGCTTGAACAGCGTTTGAAGTTGATTTTAATAGCCTTCCCATTTCTCCTGGATGGGGTGTTAACAGAGCAGGATATTTTCTTTTTTTCAGGATAGAAATATTTTCTGAAAGGGCGTTTAAACCGTCCGCGTCAATTACCAGAGGTTTTTTTATTTTTCCTGTCAGTATCCTTATTAATTTTATTGTTTCTTCATCATGTGACATCCCGGGACCTATTAAAACCGCATCTTTTGTTTCAGCCAGTTTTAATATTTTTTCTAAAGAAGAAATGGCCAAACTCTTATTTTTTGTTTCAGGCATAGGATGCAATATAATTTCCGTGACGCGTTTACTTAAAGAATTATAAAGCGATTCAGGAACCGCGAGTTCAACAAGCCCCGCGCCGCTTTTTAAAGCCGCCTGCGCGGCAAGAAAAGGGGCGCCTATATAATTTTTTGAGCCGGCGATTATCAAGGCTTTACCCCGCGATCCTTTATGGGTGGAAGGCGGCCATGAAGGAATAAGCGGTTTAATATCTTTTCCCTCCAGGAGATCAATTAAAATTTCAGGATTTTTTGTAAGCCTTGGAGGAAATCCCAATTTAGCGATTTCAAGTTTTCCGGCATAATCAATCGCGGGGGGTAGAAATAATCCGGGTTTAGGTAATTCCATTGTTATGGTTAAATCCGCTTTCACTGCGACTGCTCCGATCTGCCCTGTGGACGCATTTACACCGGAAGGGATGTCAAGCGAAACGATGTTTTTACGGGAACTATTTATCAATTCAATTACTTTTTGGTGGAGATCGGGCATTAAACCGTGAAAGCCTATCCCGAATATCGCATCGATTATCATCTCGCAATCATGCAAATATCTGTTTATTATATTAATATTTTTATGGGTGAGGAGGGTGATGCTGAATCCCGATTTAAGAAGAATATCAAGATTTGTCTTTGCCTCATTTTTAAATTTAGCGGGGTTTGATAAAAGAAAAATTTTTACATCAGCGTTTGAAACAAAACACAGGTGCCGCGCAAGGCATAATCCATCGCCGCCGTTATTGCCGCGGCCCGCGAAAACAGCTATCTTTTTATTTTTAAGAGGGCCAAAATGTTTTTCCAGGATTTCTTTTGAAGTTCGCCCGGCGTTTTCCATTAATAGTATGCCGGGAATGCCGTATTTCTCCCTGGCAAGGCTGTCGATTTTTTTTATTTCAAGGGAAGATGGTATTTTCATAATAAATATTATATTATTTTTGGAGGCTCTCCCTGGTCCTCTTCAAGATAATAGTCACAGACAAATTTAAAAAAGGTTATGATGAACCCGTATATAACTCCCAGGATCCCGAAACCTAAAAGATAAAAAAATGGTTTTTCTTTTGAAGGGTCTTTTAAAAATGCGCTTATAATAAGAGCAATAAATCCAAAGGACGGAGAAAATATTAACGTCCATATGCGTTTTTTCTTTTTATCTTCTTCTCTTATATCACTTAATAATATGCCAAAGCCAACAGTCGCCCCCAATAATAGCCCGTCTATCGGAGATAAAACAAACAAGAAGAAGTTTTGAACAAACATCGGGGATAAAAATCCGGCGATGGCGCCTGAAACAAGGAGCAGGAGATTTTCTAATTTTTTAATCGGAATAAGTTTTGGTATTAAAGTGAATATAAAACCAAAGCATAAGCCGAAAGTTGCGTCTCTAATGAAACTTAAGGTAATCGCCTGGCTTAACGATGTTGCTCCGGTTGCAGTTAAATCGAAATTGGTATTTGTAAAAGTTATCGTTTCTACGATAATTCCAAACATTCCTGTGCCGATAGCGATAACTATTCCATGGAGTGCTGATAAAAGTATGGGTGAGATACAAAGCCGTATTAACGGTTTTAAGTATTGTAAAGACAGTTTTATACCGACTATAATGAGGCCGCCCCATATTGCGCCATAAAATGCGCCAAGAAAAACAATTTTAAAATCCACTGATTGCAGTAATTTAATTTCGACAAGGACATTAAATATAAAATTGCCGATAAATCCGGCTGTCATGCCGGCCAATAGATAATAAAACAGCAATTTTGCCTTATTTATTACTTTTTCTTCAATACTCTCAATCATAACAAAAGAAATACACAAAAGACTGCTGTCAAAACCGGATGCGAAAAAAGTAAATTTATCGTGAAGTATTATTCCGGGTATCCCGCCGATTACAAAACCGATAATTAAAGTATTTAATAAATAATAGTGCTGGATTTTAACACGTCCGAAAAATGGGATTTTAGGCAGAAAAAGCGATAGATATATTGTTAAACTTATAAAAAATCCGTCAATAATGCCCGAATATAATTTTACCCCCGAGATTACCCTGCCCAGTCCTGAAAGGACACTTCCTGCCGCAATAATGCAGATGAATGAACTTATAAGGTCTAACAGGTGTTTTTTTTCATTTTCCATGTTTTTCTCCGATGGCCATAGCAACAGCGTAATTTTCAGTATGAGAGATGCTTATTAAAAATTTTTTGAACCCCAATTTTTTCGCGAAAAGTTTTGTCCCTCCTGAAAGTGTCACCCTTGGTTCCCCGTTTTTGCCGTTTTTAATTTCGATTTCCCTGTATATTACAGGTTTAATATTTTCTCCGAATAATTTCGCTATTGCTTCCTTGGCCGCGAACCGTCCCGCGTAATTAATAAAATAATTTCTTTTTTTCCCGCAGTATTCAATTTCGGAATCAGTAAAAATTTTCGTAATAAAGTTTTTATTTTTTATTGAGTTCTTAATCCGTTTTACTTCAACAATATCAGTGCCGATGGAATGAATCATGCCGCTTCGCTCCAGTTAAAAGTTAGAAGTGAAAAGTGTAAAGTTGAAAACAATAAAATAATCGAGTTTTACTTTAAAACTTTTAATTTTTCAAATTTGACATTTGTAAAATATTGACCATTTCCTTCACAGCTTTTTCCAGACCTACAAATACCGCTCTCGAAATAATACTGTGCCCGATATTCAATTCTTCAATATCGGGAATTCGGGCCACATTCTGAACATTTACATAATTAAGGCCGTGCCCGGCGTTCACGCGAAGGCCCGACTTTTTCGCGAACATAGTGCAATCCTTTAACTTTTTGAGTTCAGTTAAAATATCTTTTTCGTTTTTAGCGTTGGCGTAATTTCCCGTGTGAAGTTCAATAAATTCAGCGCCGGTTTTTCCTGCTTTTGTTATCTGTTCAATATCGGGGTCAATAAAAAGGCTCACGATTATGTTCCCCTCAGAGAGTTTTTTTACGGCTTCGCGTATTTTGACGAAATTTTTAACGCAGTCAAGCCCGCCTTCCGTGGTTATTTCCTGCCTTTTTTCAGGGACAAGCGTGCATTGTTCGGGTTTTATAGCAAGCGCGATTTTAATAATTTCATCTGAAACCGCCATCTCAAGGTTCAATTTTGTTTTCACTGTTTCGCGCAGAAGCTTTATGTCCCGGTACTGGATATGCCGCCGGTCTTCGCGAAGATGCACTGTAATCCCGTCAGCTCCCGCGAGTTCACAGATTACGGCCCCCGCGACAGGGTCGGGATCATTCCCACCCCGCGCCTGGCGCAGGGTTGCGATGTGGTCTATGTTTACGCCTAATTTTACCATTTTATGTTTTTATCTTATTAAAGTTAAAAATATGTATATATTTCCAGTAAAAAGCACTTTTGATTTGTATTTTATATCAAAATTATTTTTAATGCAAATTTATTATATTTAATTGTAATAAATTGATGAAGAAAGTGGCAGCCATTATAATCGCGGCTTGACTTTTAAGCGGGCTTATCAAATTTTGTGTTGTCTATCCCAAATTTTCTTTGAACGCAAACGCAATTTTGTTTGCCAGTTTCTGGATGTGCTCCTGGTTCTGGCCTTCAATCATGACGCGGGCGAGGAGTTCCGTCCCTGAATACCGGACTGAAAGCCGTCCTTTGTCATTTAATTCCTTTTCAACCTCTTCGATTGATTTTTTTATTTCTGGAATTGTTAAAAAATCCTTTCTTTCTTTAACAGGGACGTTTACCAGTATCTGCGGGTAGTTTTCAAATTTGTCTTTTAATCCGGACAATTTTTCACCGGTCTCTTTCATGATGCAGGCAAGATGAAGCGCGGTCAGCAGGCCATCCCCGGTTGTCTGGTAATCGAGATTGATAATATGGCCTGATTGCTCCCCGCCCAAAACAGCGTTTCTTTTTTTCATTTCCTCAAGAACATACCGGTCCCCGACTTTCACCCTGATAAATTCTATGCCGGAATTTTTCATATATTTTTCAAGGCCCAGGTTACTCATTATAGTTGAAACAAGGACATTGTTTTTTAATCTATTTTTAGATTTCAGATATGAAGCCCAGACGGCCATTATCCTGTCGCCGTCGACAATTTGTCCGGTTTCATCGATTGCGATTACGCGGTCCCCGTCACCGTCAAAACACAATCCCAGATCGGCTTTGGCCTTAACAACTTTCCTGGTTATATTTTCGGGATGCAGTGACCCGCAGTTATGGTTAATATTTGTCCCATCGGGCAAAATATGATAATTTTTTACTTTTGCCTTTAATTTTTTAAACAGCCTGGGTGCTATGTTAAAAAGAGCGCCGTTACTGGTATCGATAACAATTTTGAATTGTGACAGGTCGTAACCGGAGGGGATAGTTGAAATTAAATATTTTATATAGTCGTCTTTATCTTTATGATGAGGCAACGTCCGGCCGAGAGCGGAAGGAGAGGGGGTGAATTTTACTTCACCAGTATTTTTCTCTATTTCTTCTTCTTGCTCATCGCTTAATTTGAACCCATCCGAATTAAAAACTTTAATTCCATTGTCTTCGTAAGTGTTATGTGAGGCGGATATGACTATCCCGGCATTTGCTTTATAAATTTTTGTCAGATAAGCGACTGCCGGTGTCGGGATGACACCAAGGGGAAGGATGTCCACCCCGGCGAAATTAATACCGGCGCTTAAAGCGGATTCCAGCATATCGCAGGAGATTCGCGTATCTTTGCCTATTGCTATAACCCCCTTTTTACCTTTAGTAAGGCACCAGCCTATGCTTTGGCCGATTTTGAACACAAATTCCGGTATTAAAGGAAATTCATTGGCTTTACCTCTTATGCCGTCTGTTCCAAACAAATTTTTCACCCGTTCCTTCCTTTCCGTGCTTTCCGTTAAATGTCCCCCGACATTTCTATTTCGCAAGATGAACTAAATAATTTATTATAACAGAAAATCAAACACTTTTAAAATAATTTTAAATAATTATAGCTTTTTATTATAATTACACATATAATATCCAAAAATAGTATAATTTATAGTATAATTTTGCCTAATAATTAATCATTATATTTAAAAAACAAATCAATTATCAGGGATTTCGGGAAATGGAACAGAGTCGTTTCTTTTCCTGAAATGGCAATGAAGCCTGTCTGGTGATTGATTTCAAAAGGAGGAATTTTAAACAAAATGAATCTACAAGGACCGAATGCAAATGATGCGACAAGGACGTCAAATCGTTCCAAAAGTGTTGTGCCGATGAGCGGTTTGTGTACCCGGTGTGTTGATGGCTGCCGCGGGAATTGTGAAGTTTTTAAGGCAACCTTCAGAGGCAGGGAATTGATTTATCCGGGACCTTTTGGGGAAATAACAGCGGGAGGTGATAAAGATTATCCTGTTGATTATTCTCACTTAAATATTCACGGGTATGCTTTGGGGTGCAAAGGGCTGCCGAAAGGGGTCAAAGGAGACCCTGATACTGCAAGGTTCCCAAATGTTAATACTGAGACAGAATATGGGTGGGATAAAAAGGTAAAGATGAGTATTCCAATTTTTACCGGGGCCCTCGGTTCAACTGAAATTGCAAGAAAAAATTGGGAGCATTTTGCGGTTGGAACGGCGATTTCCGGTGTTACACTTGTCTGCGGTGAAAATGTTTGTGGAATAGACCCCGCATTAGAATTGGATAAAAATAAAAAAGTTGTAAAAGCCCCTGACATGGACAGAAGGATTGAAATGTACCGGAGGTATCATAAAGGCATGGGTGAGATATTGGTCCAGATGAATGTAGAAGATACAAGGCTTGGTGTGGCGGAATATATCATTGACAAACATAAAATTGACACTATTGAATTAAAATGGGGACAAGGTGCCAAATGCATAGGCGGAGAGATCAAAGTCAACTCGCTTGATCGTGCCCTTGAGCTTCAAAGGCGGGGTTATATTGTAACACCTGACCCGTCAGACCCTGTTAATAAGGCGGCTTTTAAAGACGGGGCTATAAAAGAATTTGAACGGCACAGCAGGCTTGGTTTTATTGATGAAGATGGTTTTTATGATGAAATAAACAGGCTTAGAAAACTCGGTTTTAAACGTATCACGCTTAAAACCGGAGCATACGGTCTACGGGAACTTGCAATGGCGATTAAATGGGGTTCAAAGGCAAAGATTGACCTTTTAACAATCGATGGCGCGCCGGGCGGAACAGGAATGAGTCCATGGCGTATGATGGAAGAATGGGGTATGCCGAGTCTTTATCTTCATTCCGCGGCTTATGAATTCTGCAATAAGCTTTCGTCTAAAAAAACCAGGGCCCCTGATATAGCTTTTGCAGGAGGTTTCAGCAGTGAAGACGGTGTATTTAAGGCACTGGCACTGGGTGCGCCTTTTACAAAAGCAGTTTGCATGGGACGCGCTTTAATGATACCTGGTATGGTCGGCAAAAATATTGATATGTGGCTGAAGGAGAATAATTTGCCTAACACTGTAAGTAAATTTGGCACAACCAGGGAGAAAATCTTTGTTTGTTATGAAGAAGTTAAGAAACTTGTTGGTGAAAAAGAAATTGATAAAATACCTTTAGGCGCGATAGGTATTTACAGTTATTCGCAGAAGATTAAAGTTGGATTACAGCAGTTAATGGCAGGTGCCAGATGTTTTGACGTTGCATCAATTACAAGAAATGAATTAATGTCCCTGACAGAGGAATGTAAAAAAGTAACTGGTATTACTTATATTATGGACTCTTATAGAAAAGAAGCAGAGGAAATACTCACCGGTAAATAGTTTGTTTTCAGTGTAAAAAACGCATTGGTGCTTTATAGCGCCAGTGCGCTTGTGCACCAGAGCACTCTGGTGTACTAGCGCACTGTCATGCTACTTTGACTTTATCGTGGCATTGACGGTTTTTGGATTGTAATCGATATATTCTATCCCCGCTGGCAGTGATATATCGACCTTTCTTTGATACGTTCCAGGTGGAAGTTCATCTAAATCTATTGAGATCTTTATATCCTCCTTTTGAAGGACATCTATCTTATTCTCTAAACCCTGCACAGTGATATTTATAGTTTCCGGCAGCAGTCTCGCTTCAAAATTTTTATTTAGATTTAAAACTGTTATTTCATGATTATGAAATAATTTTTCTTTCCACAAAACAACTGTAACTTTTACAGAATTAATATTTTTTATTTCAATTTTTTTCTCTGATTTCAAATTAATTTCACGGGTGAAATTACCCCGGATCCCGTCTATAATAATTGGGACGGTTTCAATATAGGACGTTATTTTTAATTCACGCTCCGCGCCTTCAATTATAACAGTCGGAGGAACAACAATAAAATCATAAATTATAAAATTAGGGGCGGGATGGCCCGTCGTGACCACTTTTATGGGGACCTCTTTTGAAACGGGATAATCGAGGTCCACGGTAATTTGATCGGGTTCAATCTTTACAACTTCTACTTCTTTGGGAGTAGAGATGTTTTTTGATGTTAAACGATAGGTTATTTTGCTTGATTCCTGGAAAGAAAGGTCTAATTCCACTTTTAACTGGTCCTTGGAGAGGCCGTTTATTACATTTCTTCTCCCTTTAAAAGTGACATTTATATATTCAGGCGTGTCCCCGAAAATAGCCATATTCGAAGCTTTAGCTATATGCAGAGGAAGGTCAAATGTTATTTCCGACCTGCTTTCCGCCTGGACATAACCCCATAGAATTACAGCAAGCAGTAAAGAAATAATTTTTAAAATAAAATTTTTAGAAGAAGGATAATTTATTTTCATAAAAAAATACTATTTTTTCTTTTTGCCCCATGAAAAACTTTCTCTTTTTGGCAATAAAATCTCTTCTAACGATTTTTTTAAAGAGAGAGTGTCTATTCCCTGCGAAATTATCCCGCCTTTAACAAGGGATATATTCCCGGTTTCTTCCGAAAGGACAATTACAATCGCGTCAGTTTCCTCAGTCAAGCCGATTGCGGCACGGTGGCGCGTTCCAAATTGCTTGGGGATATGAGGGTCTTTACTTAAAGGCAAAATGGAAGCGGCAGACGCAATGTCGTTGTGCTGGATAATAATAGCCCCGTCATGAAGAGGGGTATTTGGCGTAAATATTGTGTTTATGAGTTCAGAGGAAATATACGCGTTTATTTTCGTGCCGGTTTCTATCAGGCTTTTAAGGCCCACATCTCTCTCTATAACAATAAGTGCGCCATATTTTTGTGAAGTCAGATAAATGACAGACTTTATTATTTCATCGATTAAAAACGTTTTGTCACTAAAATAATAACCAAATAATTTTCCTGTTCCAAGGCGCGCCAGGGCGCTTTGAAGTTCGGTCTGGAATACAATTATGAAAATTATTATCCATATTGTCCAGAGGTTTTTTAAAAGCCATGTAATAGTCTGGAGCTGTAACCGCTGGGAGATAAAAGTTGCAATAATAATAATCGCTAATCCAATAGACATCTGGACCGCCTTGGTTCCTTTAATCAAATTAAAGAGCCAATAAAATATTAATGCAACAATGATAATATCCACTATATCAATAAAGTGAATTTGGGAAAATATGTTTAAAATATTCATGGTTAGGTATTTATTTTAGTATTGCCTCAGCCATATTTATTGCTCTTTTGACAGCCTTTACATCATGCACGCGTAAAAAACTGGCTCCCCGGATCAGGCCTATTATGCAGGAGGCAATTGTTCCTTCAAGACGATTTTCAATATCGGCATTTAATATCTTTCCTATAAAAGATTTACGTGATGTTCCAAGCAGAATAGGGCGGCCCAGTATTTTAAAATGGTTAAGATTTTTTATTAATTCTATGTTATGTTCGATCGTTTTTCCAAATCCGATACCCGGGTCAATAATAATCTTTTCTTTTTTGACGCCTCCTTTTTCGGCCAGTTCAATGTTTGTTTTCAAATAATCCGTTACTTCAGCAATAAGGTTATTATATGAGGGAGTTAGCTGCATATTTTCAGGTTTTCCTTTAATATGCATGATAATTACAGGAACGTCGTATTTAGCGGCGGTTAAAGGCATTTTTTTATCAAACCGGAGGCCGCTTATATCGTTAATTATTTCAGCGCCTTCTTCAATGGCCTGCCGGGCCACGTCTGATTTACATGTATCTACAGAAATGGGGATTTTGATCTTGCCTGATAGCTTTTTGATAACGGGAATGATTCTTTTCTTCTCCTCAGCGGCAGAAATCCTGTTTGAGCCGGGACGGGTTGATTCGCCTCCTATATCTATTATATCTGCACCGTCTTCTGCAAGTCTCAGGGCATGCTCATATGCTGTTTCAGTGTTAAAATATTTATTCCCGTCTGAAAAAGAATCAGGTGTAACATTGACAATTCCAATAATATAACATTTTTTGTTAAATCTAAACGTCTTTGATTTACAGGCTAACGGGGGTGGTATACTTTGATAATTTTTCAATATCTCGTTTAAATTCCGCCCAAGTTTTTTTAATCCGCCAAACGGCTGAATACTCAATTTGCATATCAAATATTTATATTGTTTTAATGTACCGAAAATAAGGACATCAGTTTTCTTGTTTTTTAAACCGTAAATTTCTTTGCTTACCGCTGCTTCCCCCCCGAGGGAGAGCATTTCCTGTTTTAAGATGTTCGCATGGACACAATCCACAGAAAAAAGTTTTAAGGGAAAAATAATTGCTTTACCGGCCATTATTTTTATGGCACGGCTGTCTACACCAATCTTTTCCAGTTCTTTCCCTGCTTCTGATAAATCTTTTATGGAAATTACTTGTGGATTATACATCTATCCTTTTATCAATGTAAACGCCTCGGCCCTGGTTGCCGGTTTTCTGAATATGCCGCGTATAGCGGATGTAATTGTATGGGCCCCGGGTTTTTTTATGCCGCGCATCGTGATGCACATATGTTCAGCTTCAATTACTACCAATACACCTTTGGGTAAAAGTTGTTTCATAAGGGAATCGGCTATTTCAGTGGTTAATTTTTCCTGGAGCTGGGGGCGTTTAGAAAAGAAATCAACGATTCTAACCAGTTTACTCAATCCTGTGATTTTATTTTTACTTGGGATATAGGCTACATGCGCTTTGCCGAAAAATGGCAGAAGGTGGTGCTCACAAATGGAATAAAAAGGTATATCTTTTACTAAAATCATTTCATCTTCATTTTGCGTGGAAAATATTTTAAGGTTTTCGTCAATTGCACAGGGATTAATATTGCATAGAATTTCTTCATACATCCTAGCGACCCTTAAAGGCGTATCTTTAAGTCCTTCACGTTTGGGATTTTCTCCAATGGCTTCTAATAGCATCTTTACAGAATTTTCAATTTTTTTCTTGTCGATTGAAAATATTTTATTTTGCATAAATCGTGCCTGTTAAACTTTAGTTTCGTTTACCGGATTTGTTTCTGTGGATTTAGTTTTTTTATGGTTAACGTGTGTTTCCGCAATATACTTTTCTAGTTCTTCTGGAGTGCTTTTTAATATTACATTTACATCCTCAGCATCCAATACTTCTTTTTCCAAAAGTATATTAGCAAGAATATTAAGCTTGTCTTTTTTTTCTTCAAGAAGTTTTTCGGCCTTACTGTAACAATCTTCGACTATCTTGCGTATTTCTTCGTCAATTTCAATAGCAGTTTTTTCGCTGTAGTTTTTATCTTTAACAATATCGCGGCCTAAAAATATCTGTTCATTTTTTTTGCCGAATGTGATTGGCCCAAGTTTTTCACTCATTCCATATTCACATACCATTTTATGGGCCGCCTCAGTCGCGCGTTCAAGGTCATTTTGGGCCCCTGTAGTTATTTCATTGAAAATCATTTGTTCCGCTACCCGCCCGCCGAGGAGGACAATCATTCTATTCATAATTTCACTCTTTGTAATCAGGTACCTGTCTTCCGTCGGAAGCTGTAGTGTATAGCCTAAGGCCGCTATCCCGCGAGGGATAATTGATATTTTATGGACAGGATCCGAGCCCGGGATCATCTTAGCTAATAACGCATGGCCAGATTCATGAAAAGCAACTATCCTTTTTTCTCTATCGCTTATAACCCTGCTTTTTCTTTCAGGGCCCGCGACAACTCTTTCAATCGCTTCTTCAAATTCCTGCATTTCAACTTTATTTTTATTTCTTCTCGCGGCCAAAAGCGCGGCCTCATTTACCATATTTGCCAAATCCGCGCCTGAAAAACCAGGCGTGCGCCGCGCCATAATTTTCATATCTACTGAAGGGTCAACCGGTATATTTTTAGAATGGACTTTTATAATTCCCTCGCGGCCGACAATATCAGGCCTGTCAACAACTATTTGCCTGTCAAATCTGCCGGGCCGAAGCAGTGCGGGGTCTAATACGTCCGGCCGGTTTGTAGCTGCAATAATTATTACACCTTCATTGGATTCAAAACCATCAAGTTCCACGAGGAGCTGGTTAAGTGTTTGTTCACGTTCATCATGACCTCCCCCAAGTCCCGCGAAACGCTGGCGGCCGACCGCGTCAATTTCGTCAATAAAGATAATACACGGCGCGTTTCTTTTGCCCTGTTCAAAAAGATCGCGTACGCGGGAAGCCCCGACACCGACAAACATCTCAACAAAATCAGAACCGCTGATGTTGAAAAATGGCGTGTTCGCTTCGCCGGCCACAGCGCGTGCCAAAAGCGTTTTACCTGTTCCCGGTGGTCCGAACAATAGAACACCTTTGGGAATTTTCCCCCCGAGTTTTTGGAATTTCGGAGGATCTTTAAGAAATTCAATTATTTCCTGCAATTCTTGTTTTGGTTCATCGCATCCCGCCACATTAGCAAATGTAATCTTTGGAGACTTTTCCGAATGTAATTTTACCCTTGCTTTTCCGAAAGAAAGGGCTTTGGTTCCCGGTCCCTGCATCTGGCGCATGAGGAAAATCCAAACACCTATAAATAAAATCATCGGGGCCCATGAAAATAAAAAATTTAAAAGCCACGAATTAGATTCATTCGGCTTCACAGTAATGTTGACTTTTTTTTCTCTCAGCATTTTTATCAGTTCAGGATCATCAGGCGTTAAAGTAGCAAAATATGTGCTGTCCTCGAACATGCCCTGTATATCTTTATCTTGAATTTCCACATTTTTTATCTTATTTTCTTCCAGTTTATTCAAAAATTCGCTGTAATTAATTTTATCGTGTGTTTTTTGTGCAATATTTCCCAGGTAAAAAACAGAGATAGCTATCGCCATGATGATAAGCCATATACTTAAATTTTTATAGAATTTATTCATTAAATTACCTCATTTTATGTTTAATTTTCAGTACTATTATACCACAATTTAAATTTATAATTATATATGATATTTTTAATTATTACAATAAAATAATAATTTTTCACGAATTTTTTTAGCAATTAATTTCCGGGGGAGGTTCGTTTTTAAATTTTTGCCGCTCAAAATTTTTTGTATGGCTTTTATATGATTGAAGTCTATATTATGTCCTGATGTAAATTCCCTCGCGCAGGATTGAAGAACACGGGCCTGGACAGCAGGGTGAAGTTTTAATAGTTTATTAACGGAGACCTCTAAAATATTATTATTTTTTTTGGGTTTTTTGATAATGATTTTTTTCGCAATCCTTCCGGCCAAATTTTCAAGATAATCATTTTCCAATGATAAGATATTTGACATATTATTTAAACGGTTTTTTAACTGCGGCTGATAGTATTTTTCTAAAAAAGGAATCAATTTCAGCCTGATCTTATTACGCATGTAAATTATTTTCTTATTAGAGGCGTCTACACGGAAGGTTATCTTTTCTTTTTTTAAAAAACTTAAAATATCTTTACGTGAAATGGAAAGCATGGGATGGACCAAAACTATTTTTTTTGTTAATGGCCTTTTTACAGGTATACCTGATAAGCCCTGCTTGCCGCTTCCTCTTAAAAAATTAAATAAAACGGTTTCCGCCTGGTCATCAGCCTGGTGCGCTAAAGCGATTTTGTTCACGTTGTGTTTTTGCGCGATTTTCAGAAAAAATTCAAGGCGCAGTTCCCTGGCGGTATCCTGTAATGAGTTATTGGAATTTTCAAGTATATTTTTGTTTACCGGCAGAAGGTAAAAAGGCAGTTCAAGTTTACGCGCCATGTTCCTGCAGAAATTTTCGTCTTTATCTGAATCTTTACCCCTCAAATGATAATTAATATGGACCAGAAAAAGGGAAAGATTATTTTTGTTTCTAAGTTTATTTAAAAGAATGGCCAGCGCGGTTGAATCAGGGCCTCCGGACAAGCCTATTACAATACGGTCATTTTTTTTAATTAAGCCGGAAGTTGTAATTTTTTCGATTAGTTGTTTTTCGGGCATTTACAATGTAGTTTGTGTGTGTAGTTTGTAATTTGGGAAAAATTTTCATGCCGTCAGTGTAAAATTGAATAAGGTTACGCAAATTACAAAATACAAATTACTAATTACACAAAATTTTCGCATTATGAAAATTTTTGGTAGCGGTGGTAGGACTTGAACCTACGACACCACGGGTATGAGCCGAGTGCTCTAACCAACTGAGCTACACCGCCAAAAATAGAAAATCGAAAATTGAGAATCGAAAACTGACCGCTGATTTCTTTTTCTCCATTTTCGATTTTCTATTTTCGATTGCTCTGATTTTTCTGCCTTTGGCAGAAAAATATGGTTGCGGGGGCTGGATTTGAACCAGCGGCCTTCGGGTTATGAGCCCGACGAGCTACCAGGCTGCTCCACCCCGCGATAATCGTTAAAAAGATTTAATTATACATCAAAATATTATTTTGTCAAGCTTTAATGGTGTTTTTCACCTTTAATGTAATAATGAGCCAGCGGCGCGATGAAACTGAAGAGCATAAAAGCAAGCAAAATTTTTGCAAAAATGAGCATTTTCCCATAATGAGGCCAGATATGGGAAGAGGTGTGGATTTCTCCATGTTCAGCGCTTCCTTCCATGTCTCCAGCCGTTTTTCCACCATCTTTAATATTCGCGGCATCATGTATTGTGCCATCGGGGTTATGGCCTATGTTTTTCTCATGGCTTGCCTCTTCATGGACTGCCGAAATATTTTTAAAGAAAAATGAAATTCCAAGAGACACACTTATCATGCAAATAAAGATAAATTTATTCGTTTTACGCATAGTGGCCCTCCGTTTTTAACACAATTATAATATGTTTTATTATTTACTTCAAGTAATATAAACACATTTTTTTTTACATAGCGGGTTTTTTTTAACATATCCTTCTATAATATTTCCGATTGGATTTTTCTTTACCGCAATATGATACGCCCAGTGGCTGTGAAGACATTTAAGAGATGACAAATCTTTAATACCGTCTATACCTTTTCCTTCAAGTGATTTAACACGTTTTATACTTAAGCCAGGCGGATAAAATTTTTTACGGTAACCGGCAAAATTTTTATTTATTGTTATTATATTTTCTTTTAGGGAGGTGTTTATTATAAATTTATTTTTTATTTTTTTTATCAACCCGTCCGATTCAAGCCTGGAAATTAAATAAATTTCATGAGGGCAAGTAAGCCAGAATATGGTGGGAGAAAGCTCCGGAGAGCTTAAAATCACCCTTGGAAGTTTATAACGGCATTTTTTGATGACTTTTAATAAGTTGCGCGGTTTTCTTCCTATCTGTTTTTCAATGATTTGAGTGATCTTATCGCGGTGTGATTTGGAATATAATTTCGCCTTTTTCTGCAAGTCCCAGTTCCTCTCTAGCCAGCCGTTCTATATATTCGGGATTCTCTTTGAGATTTTTTATCTCTACCAGCAGCCTTTTATTTTCATTTTCTATATTTTTGTTTTGTTCCTTCAACCTGGCATAAGTTTTGCGAAGATTTCTAAAATGAAGGTAGCCCTTATCTCCTTTTATGAATATTAAACTGAAAAGAAGAAAAAGGAAGAACGTCCATATCACAAAAATCTGGTTGTAAACCATATGGTGTTTTTTCCTTTTTCTGGTCCCTTTTAAATCAGTCAGTTTTTGGTATTTCATTTTATTATATTATAATTTTATATAGCGTCGATTAATTATTTGATATAATATTATTCGTAACTTATTATTAAAACTTAAGTAAAATAACTATGAAAAATATAACACGCAGACGTTTTTTGGAAAAAGCTGTCAAAATTACCGGCCTTTTAGCCTTTTCTAACGCAATGCCGAAGGGTTTAATGACTTATGCAATTGGAGAAGATACTAAAAAATCTTTGATAGGAATCGGGAAAGGTGAAAATTACGGAAAGATTGCAAACCTGGCTTTAGAAGCGGCTGGAGGAATAGGGAAGTTTGTAAAAAGAGGGGATAAAGTAGTCATCAAACCCAATATTTCATGGGACAGGCCGCCGGCATTGGCCGCAAATGTCCACCCGGAGGTCTTGAAAGAGGTTATTGCGATGTGTCTTAATGCAGGTGCGGGTAAAGTTATTATTTTTGACCGCCCATGCAACGATCCGAGGCGAAGTTATGTAAACAGCGGTGCAGAAGACGTTGTTAAAGGTTTTAAAAACAGCCAGGTAAATTTGATACATGTTGATAATAAAAATTATATAGAAAAAATATTCAAAGAAGGAAAATTTATTACGAAGTGGAATATTTACAGGGAAGCACTGGAAAATGATGTTTTCATCAATCTTGCTAAAGCAAAACATCACGGCCTTTCTAAACTTACCCTGGGAATGAAAAATATGATGGGAGTCATGGGAGGTGATCGGGGTGTAATGCACCAGCATATTGACCAAAATCTGGCTGATTTGAATTTTTTAATCCGGCCCAAATTAGTAATACTTGATGCGGGCAGGATTCTATGGCGGAACGGGCCCCAGGGCGGAGATATTTCAGATACTAAAAAAGCGGACCAGGTAATCGCAAGCCAGGATGTTATAGCGGTTGATTCATACGGTTCAACCCTATTTGATATAAAAGGAAGCGATTTAGGATACATAACCATTGGGAAAGAAATGGGATTGGGAGAAAGCGATCTGAAAAAAGTGGAGATTAATATTAAACAATGAAATGGCGGCGCAGGGCTGTCCAGATTTTTATTTTTGTTTTTTTTGTGTTTCTTTTCCTGGAAACCACATATCAGGGAAAGGATATTCTTAGTTATCCCGTTAATATTTTTTTGCGGCTTGACCCTTTAATTGCGCTTGGCACTATGATTTCCGTACGGAAATTTATAGAAGGTTTTGGTGGGGCATTTTTGATTCTGTTTGCAACTGTTATTCTTGGCCGTTTTTTTTGCGGATGGGTATGCCCCTTAGGGACATTTTTAGATGTTTTTTCAACTGTATTTTTCAGAAAAAAGAGATTTTTTTATAAAGAAAAACAAAATTATCAAAAATACCGCTGGAAATATTATATATTAATTTTTCTTTTGGTTACATCGGTCTTCAGCATTCAGTCTGTTTTTCTGCTTGACCCTATAAGCCTTATCACAAGAAGTTTTACGATAACTGTTTATCCTGCCTTTAATTTTTTATTTTCACGCTGGAGTTTTTTCCTGCCCGCGTCCGTTAAAAAATCGGTTTTTCTTGATGCGCAACCTGTTTTTCTTTTAAATATTTTTATAACTGTTTTTTTTATTATTATACTGTTCCTGGAAAATTTCGGGAAGCGTTTCTGGTGCCGGAATTTATGCCCCCTGGGAGCAATGCTTGGTTTAGTTTCAAGATTTCCATTGTTCAGGCGCGTTGTGGGAGAAGGCTGTAATGACTGCGGGCTGTGCGGGAAGAATTGTAAAATGAACGCTGTGAGGGACGATTTTAAAAACAACCTCTCCTTCGAATGTATTGACTGCTTTACCTGCGCGGACGCATGCCCTGCGGAAGAAGTCAATTTCGTATTCTCACCGGATATTAATTCGAGGCAAAAATTCGATTTATCCAGGCGTCACGTGTTATTTTCTGTTTTTGGAGGGGTTTTATCCGTCCCCATAATAAAAAACATTTATCTCCAAAAAGATGAATTATTCAAGGCGGGAAATGATTATTTAATCCGCCCGCCCGGGGCCGTGACGGAAACTGAATTTTTAAATCGTTGTATAAGATGCGGTAAATGCATGCGCGTGTGTTTAGGAAACGCTCTCCATCCCGCATTAATTGAGGCGGGATTGGAGGGATTATGGTCTCCCATGCTTGTCCCGAGGTTAGGATATTGTGAATATAATTGCACGCTTTGCGGACAGGTTTGTCCTACACAGGCGATTAAAGAGTTAACTCTGGATGAGAAGAAAAAGAATATAATCGGCCTTGCGCATTTTGATAAAAACAGGTGTATTCCGTATGCGAGACGGACAAATTGCATGGTTTGCGAAGAGCACTGTCCCACATCTCCAAAGGCAATTGTTTTTGAAGAGACCAAAGAATTAACCAGAGAAGGTTATCCTATCAAGCTTCCCAGGGTTGTTGAGGATAAGTGCATCGGCTGCGGTATCTGCCAGAATAAGTGCCCGGTCCAGGGGAAAGGGGCGATCATTGTGACTAGGGAAAAAGGGATGAAATCCGGAGATTAAAAATGGCAAAAACAGGTAAACTTATTTCTATTTTGATTTTAGCTGCAAATCTTTTAGGTTGTATAAGAAAAATCCCTGATGAGATCAGGAAAACAGGTATCGAGGGACGTATAGTACATTATGACCAGTTATTGGAAAGCGCTTACGTTTACGCCTATCAGGATTCGGATTTCACTAAACCGCCTTTATTTGTTTCCGGCCCAAGCAGTGACAACGGCCGCTATGATTTTGAAATACCGGCAGGGAAATACTTTATCGCGGCTAAAAAAGATAACATTTATTTCAGCTATTTTGGAGGAAACCCGATAATGGTCAGAAATAATGAATACTCGTGGGTCGGCCTGAATTGCATAAAAACGGAAATTGACGATTTAAAAGCTTATGAAAATTCCAATAAAGAGGAGACGGTTTTAAAAGGCCGAGTCACATACCAGGACAATCCGCTTGAAAATGCGTATGTTTATTTATATCTTGAGGACAAAACAGATTTTAAAGGAATGGGATTCCAGACATCGCTTCCGACGGATAAAGATGGAAGATTTAAATTTACTAATTTACCGGAAGGCAAATATTATCTTTACGCAAGAAAAAGAAACATTCCCGGGCCCTCCGGTCCGGTCCAGATAGGGGATTATTCGGGATATTTTCATTTAAACCCGGTTGATGTCCGGTGGGGGGTAACAAGTGAGGTTAATATAAAATGCATTGTCCGTGCCGGGGAAATAGGAAAAGAAGTCCTTTCAATAGGAAGCGGCAATATAATTATCCGCGGGAAAATCCTTGATTCAAAAGGCCGGCCGGTTAAAGGAATATACGCTTTTTTATATAAAACGCCTGTTATTGGCCATGAACGGCCGGCATATATTTCTAATGTCACGGATGAGTCTGGTATCTATGAGATTCGTTTAAAAACCAGCGGGAAATATTATCTGGGAGCCAGGCAGATATTCGGTGATTCGCCCCGTCCGGGCGAACTTTATGGCCTTTATGATAACACGCCGGACCATTCAGTTACAACAAAAGAAGGGGAAATTATTAAAGGGCTTGTCATTATTGTAAATCCAATCCTGAATCAATGAAAAAAACTGGCCATTAAAATCCTGCTAATTTTTATACTTTAGATATTTCAGAAAAAATCCGATTAAATAATAATGCTGAGTGGACTAAAAAAAGAATTATATTTTAAGATTACAATAGTAGGAGTCATATCTGTTTTGGTACCAAGTTTGGTCTTTTATTTTTCTTCCGCTAAAATCCTGACTAAAATGGTGGGTGCGAATCTAAAGGGGATTTCAGAACGGTTTTCCAATAATTTCCATTTGGTTATTGCAAATAATATAGAACATGTGGAAGATCTGGCCTGCAATCCTTTCCTGGTTTATTTCACACAAAAAGCCAATGAAAAAAATACCGCCGGAAATCAAGAAAACACAAGCAAGGCAATTCAGGATATAGATACAAAGTGGATAAACGGAAGTTTACCGCAGGATTTTATCGATAATATTTTGAAAAATTCCTTAAGTATTTTGCTGAGAGATAACATAAATTACCAGGCAAATTATATGGAAATTTTTGTTACAGATAAAAGGGGCGTTGTTATCGCGGCAACGAACAAGACGTCTGATTATTATCAAGCCGATGAGACATGGTGGCAAAAAGCGTATAACAGCGGCAATGGTGAAAATTATATTGATAAAATCGGGTTTGACAGCAGTGCGAACTTATATTCTTTGGATATATGCCTTCCAATAAGGGATAAGAAAGATAATAATGTAATCGGAATAATAAAAGCGGTTTCTGATATTAAAAAGGTCATATATCCGGCTTTTTCCGAAAAGATAGGTGAGACGGGCAGGGCGGGACTTATTTCTTCGGATGGTACAACCATATTTGGCAGGGACGGTTTCATGGTCAAAGTATTCAATAAGGAAATAACAGACAAAATTAAGCATGAAAAAGATTTTTTTGTTGATTACTGTCCCCGGACCAAAGAGAAAATGATTTTTGCCGCTGCGCCTGTTACCCAAAAGGAATTTTCAATCGGTGATAATATGTATGTTGTAATCAGCCAGAATTTAAGCGAGGCTGTTAAACCGGTAAAACAATTAATAATGATTATTTTTATTGTCGGATTTATGACATGGATAGTCGTTATTTATTTTGTGAGATTGTTTTTAACCAGGCTTGTGAATGTTATAAATATTATTAATGAAGGCATGAGGGCGATTGAATCCAGTAAAATTACTATTGCCCATCCCTCAAATGCGAGGGATGAACTTGAAAATCTGACTATGACCTTTAATAGTATGGTGCAGGCTATTAAGGAAAGAGATAAATTAAAAGTAGATAAATCAGAATTGGAAACAATTTCAAAGGAACTCATTGATAAAAATGTTGAATTGGGGGAATTTATTTATTCCATTTCTCATGATTTAAGGGCGCCCGTGGTTTCAATAAGCGGATACTCTTCAATTCTTTTGGAGGAATACGCTGACAGATTAGATGACGAAGGGAAAAAATATTTGAAGAGGATAAGTGAAAATACGGCGTTTATGGAACAATTAATTCATGATCTGATTGATTTATCCCGTGCAGAAAGGATTAATTTTGTTTTCCAGGACGTTGACGTATCGGAAATATTAGAAGCTGTTTCCTCGCAATTCAGCGAAGAAATCAGAAAAAAGAAGATTAATTTTGTCGTTAAATCCAGGCTGAAAAAGATTTATGCCGATAAAATAAAAATTATACAGGTATTTAATAATCTTATCGGCAATGCCATAAAATATATAGATACTGACAAGGCTCCGTATATTGAGATTGGAGGAGAAATGGACGGGGATTTCTATAAATTTTATATCAAGGACAATGGTATCGGAATCTCAAAGGCGAATCAATCCAAAATATTCAAGCTTTTTTACCGCGTGGAGGGAACGGGTATTTCAGGGACAGGCGTTGGTTTGAATATTGTCAAGAAAATTGTTGAAAGACACCAGGGAAAAATCTGGGTTGAATCTGAGCTTGGCAAAGGATCAACTTTTTATTTTACCTTGTATAAATCACTCTGTGATATTAACGAAAAAAATGATAAAATTTAAAGGAGGAAATTTAATGTCAATGAATTTGATCGAAATTTTGCTTGTAGAGGATAATCCTGACCATATTACTTTGATTTTGCATGCCTTGAAGGATAATAAAGTGGTGAACAATATTCATGTGGCTGAGGATGGAGAATTGGCCATGGATTATCTTTATCACAGGGGTAAATTTAATGATACAAAAAAGTTCCCGGCGCCAAACCTGATTCTTTTGGATGTTAAACTGCCCAAGCTCGACGGATTTGAGGTCTTAAAAGCTGTAAAGGGCGACCCCGCATTAAAAAAGATACCGGTTGTTATGCTGACTACCTCGGATAAGGATGAAGAAATTATCCGAGGTTATAGCGAAGGAGCCAACAGCTACGTTACCAAACCCGTTGATTTTAATGAATTCCAGAAAAAAATAAAAAATCTTGATATGTATTGGGCGCTGGTGAGCGAATTACCTACTTGAGAGGACAGTGATGAAACAATAGTCATAATAATAAGGTAAATAGAATAGTAAAAAAAATTGGAGCTTGCCTAATGTCGGGAGAAAGAAAAGTAAAGGTTTTAGTTGTTGAAGATAATAATGACCACGCTTTTTTAGTTAAAAGAGCGTTAGAAAAAACACCTGAATTTTTTTTAGTTAAGGTAGTTGACAGCGTGGAGAAATGCCTTGAAGAGATTCAAAAAGGAGAATTTAATATTATAATAAGCGATTATAAATTGCCCGGTTTTACCGGACTGACATTATTGTCGCAATTAAAAAAGAAAAACATTGATCTGCCGTTAGTTATGCTTACAGGATCGGGGAATGAGGAGATAGCGGTAAAGGCAATGAAAGAAGGGGCTTATGACTATGTAATTAAAGAGCCGGATTATTTTAAGACTATACCGCTGGTTATAAGAAGGGCCTTGGACCGCTACAGGGATAAAAAAGAAAAAGAAAGATTGGAAGATGAGATTAAAAAGAAAATGCTGGAACTGGAGGATGTTAATAAAAAATTGGCCATTCTTTCGATAACAGACGGGCTTACAGAAATTTTTAATTACCGCTATTTGGGCGAGGTTTTGGAAAAAGAATGTGAAAGGACAAAACGTATTGAAGGCAATATTTCCTGCATAATTATAGATGTCGATTTTTTTAAAAATATTAATGATAAATTTGGGCACCAGGCCGGAGATTATATACTTCAGCAGCTTAGCAAGATATTTTATAAAAATCTCCGCCGGATTGATACTATAGGACGCTATGGGGGCGACGAGTTCATTTTAATTCTTCCTGAAACGACCGCGGAAGGAGCGGAAACCGTAAGTGAGAAATTAAGGAAATTGATTGAGAACAAGGTTTTTGTTTTTGAAGGAAACAGCATCAAGGTTACTATAAGTATCGGCATTGCTTCATTTAAGGGGGAGAAACTACTTACAAAAGAATTGGTTATAAAATTGGCAGATGATGCGCTATACAAGGCTAAAAACAACGGGCGCAACAGGATAGAAGTGGTGTCCGGTTAAGCATAAACATCTTCCAAGGCTCTAAATATTTTTAATGATTTTTAAAAGATAAACCAGCGACCGTTCTTCCGAGGATATGGATTTCTCACTTAAAATTTTAAATGCTTTTCTGATTTTGTTAGCTGGAAATTTTTTCATGAGTTTGAGTATCTCTTCCACGGTATCAGGGTCGTATTTTTTATAAATTATTGCTGCATATTTGACGGCCTTTTCGATATCTTTCTTATTATAATTCGTATTAACGTTTTTCCACTGCGTTTCTGTAATCTCCCAGGAATACAAAACCAGGACTTTATATTTGATTTTCGGCTTATTATTAAAGATATTTATTTCTTTTGAACTGAAAGCTTCCAGCAAATTGTATTGCAAAAGCTCTTCCAAACCTTCATTTATTTGGGACAAACTTAAATTATATTTCAAGGCAAGCATATCGGGGTCTATTTCCCAGTGGGTATCAAAAGGAATTAGTTTTATTTCCATAAGATTGATAAAATAAGTGAATAACCCTGTGAATGAAAGCCTTTTCTCCCATCCAAAAATCCAGAGGGTTTCGGGAATGACAAGATAATCAATATTAGGATATTTATACGGCAAATGGTCTTCTTTCAGGCTTAATAATTTTATTCCGGGGTTATCTTTAAAATGAGGGTCAAATTCAATAAGTTCATATTTTTTATAAAGAATATTCAGGATTTTTGTTATTTTATCGTAGGCTTTTTTGGATGTCATATCAGGACAAAGATATTCTTTGATATCTGCGTATTTTACTTTAACTTCACCATTGACGTCTCCTGTGAAATTTTTTAAAAGAAACAGATAGGCCAAAAAAACATCTTTATCATCGGAATACAACATTCTTTTTCCAAACGTTTTATTTGTAAGAAATTTTTCAGGGAGAAGGATGTCTTTTTTTATGGATTGTTCTGTTTGAATGAAAAGTTTTTTTTCATTTGAGAATTCTTCCGCTCTTAGGCACGTAAAAGATATAAGAAAAAGGGTTAAAAAAATTGAATATCTGTTCATGAATAAATTATACCTGAAATTTATTAAAATATACAAAGTTTTTGTGTTAAAATATATTCCGGAACCATGATAAAAATAAGTTTATTGATTATACTTCTACTTATCGGCTGCCAGAAGACAAATTTTAGGGAAACTGTTGTTAAAAATGGCAGATTTGAAAATATATCTATATCACAGGATATAGTTTGGGAAGGCAATATAAACATTGCCGGGGTTGTTACAGTCAAAAGACGGGCAGTTTTAACAATTCTCCCCGGGACAAAAATTTTGTTCAAAAAAGTAAACTTGGATAATGATGAAATAGGAGACAGCGAATTAAATATTGAGGGGAAAATTATCGCAGAAGGTACAAGGGAAGCTCCAATTGTGTTTACATCGTTTGAAAAAGACAAAAAACCGGCTGACTGGAAATTTGTATATCTTTCTTTTAATGATAAAAGCCGGCTTTCCTATTGTAAATTTGAATATGCTTTTACAGGCCTTCAGGTGCATTATTCGGAAGCGTATATTGACCATTGTTTTTTCGAAAATAATGTAGAAGGCATGCGGTATTCAACTGTGAAGCTTCTTCTGAAAAATAATATGTTTCGTAATAATATTTATGGGTTAAGATATGAAGAGAGGCGGTCAGAAGCTGAAATTTCGCATAATGATTTTTCACAGAATGATTTTGGGGTTTTTTGTGTTATGAGGTCGGACAATAACACCAGGTTTTATAACAATAACATCTGCAACAATAAAAAATATAATTTTATTATGGGCCAGGAGCAGGAAAAAAGTATAACTGTGAAATCAAATTATTGGGGGTCGGATAACGAATCTGAAATTCTCCTGGGGATATTTGACGGCCGGAAGGAGGAAACAATAGGGATAATTAATTTTTTACCTTATTTGCGGGAAAAAGTTGTTATAGACGGATGGGAAAGTTTATGAAAATACTTGCGCCAATTGATAATATCAATGAGTTAGAGGGATTAATTACGGAGGGAGCTGATGAGTTCTACGGCGGTTTTATACCCTATGCCTGGTTCAGGGAATATGGGGCCGCGGGTTCTCTCAACAGGAGAAATTTTCTGTCTGCACAGATAAAAAGTGAAAAAGAACTTTCAAAGATTGTTGAAATTATCCATTCTCATAAAAAGCGTTTTTATCTTGCTTTAAATCAAAAACTGTTTTTTTCCAGTCAATACCCGTTCATGAATAATTTTATAAAATATATTGCGGGTATACATGTTGACGGCATTATTACCGCCGACCTGGGATTTAACCTTTATCTTAAAAAAGAGGACTATAATATCCCTGTTATTCTTTCAACGCTTGCGCAGGTAATGAACAGCGGCTCTGCCGGATTTTATCGTGAATTGGGAATTAAAAGGATTGTTTTATCACGTGATTTAAGCTTGAAAGAAATTAAGAAAATAGTAAACGAAAATCCGTCTCTTGAATTTGAGGTTTTAATACTTATCGGAAAATGCTTTAATTTGGAAGGTTTTTGCACCTATGAACATTGTAATCCAAACCGTATCTGGCCCTGTAACCAGGAATATAAAATAACTTTTAATAAAGAAGTTAATTTTGAAAACGAGGTTGCAAGACAGATTAAAGCCTGGAGCCAGACCAGGCGGACAGATGCATGTGGATTATGCGCCTTAAATTATCTGAAGAAAATCAATATAAAAAGCTTAAAAATAGTCGGCCGGGGTGCAAGCTATGAACGAAAAATAAAAACGGTAAAATCTCTTAAATTTCTTTTGGATTATTTAAAAAATAAAAAAAATATTGAAAATGAAATGTTTTACGCTTTAGCCAAAAAAAAATATGAAAATATTTTCGGACATAGCTGCGTAAAAGCAAATTGCTATTTTCCGGAGCTGGCCATATGAAAATTTTAAATATATCAAAAATCGAAAAAGCTGTATATTGTAACGATGTTTCAATTCTTAAAAAAATTAAGAAAAAGAATAAGTTCTCCAGAATTTATTTCGGAGAGGAATTTTGCCCGTTTCGTCTTCCCACAAAAGAAGATTTAGAATCAGTGATTAAATATGCCAGGAAAAATAAATTGCAATTTACATTTGTAACCCCCTGGCTGACGGATGATGCCCTGGCAAGGGTCCGGGGTTTATTGGAAGTTGTTCCTTTTGGCTCCGAGGTCGTAATAAATGATTACGGGCTCCTTTTGGCGCTTAAAAGGGAAAAAAACAATTTTATTCCGGTCCTTGGCCGTTTATTAAACGGCCAAATCAGGGGATTACGGGCCAATTATGAAAGACGTTTAACCAAAAATATTTTAAAAAATTTCCAGAGCTGTCATCCGCAGATTGAAACTTTGGCTGATTTCTATAAAAATAACGGCATAAACAGGATAGAACTGGATAATTTGCCACAAGGGATTAAAACCGGGTTTGAAAATAAGCGTTTTTCCGGATCATTGTACTATCCTTACGGGTATATTACTGTAACAAGGTTCTGTCCTTATATTATTTTAAAAAACAGATTTAATCTTATTTTTTCGATAAAAAAATGCAATAAAACATGTCTTAAATCCATTTTTCCCATGGAAAATAAAGAGACTGACAGGAAAATTTTTGTAATAGGGAATTCTCATTTTTTTAAAAACAACAACATACCTAAAAATTTATCTGAATTAGGGATTGACAGGTTGGTAGAGGAATTATTTTAATGGAGAATATTTTTAGTGTTTTTTATGTAATTTTTGAGGAAATAAAAATAATGGGCCCATACTTTTTTTTTAGCGTAATTTTGGGGGCAGTGCTGAAAACATACAAAATTGACCGGAAGCTTTATAGTTTTCTCAACCAATCTCCTGTAATTTCTATCCTTATAGCGACAACAGCAGGTGTAGTTTCACCAATGTGTTCATGCGGCATACTTCCGGTATTTATAACCCTTCTGGATATAGGTGCTCCCTTGTCTGCGTCAATAAGCCTTTTAATTACGTCACCCGTCATGAGTCCTGATGCTTTTATTTTAACCTATGGGGGCCTGGGGTATAAGATGGCTTATATTAAACTATTCGGGGCAGTTTTTATTGGTATCCTGTCCGGTTTTGTTTTTTTGTATCTTGAAAAAAGAAAGTTCTTTTCGGAAAGCGTCCTGAAAAGCAATATTTATACAAATAAAAAAGGAGTGTGCCAGATAAAAAAGAGGTCAGAAATAGATAGTTTAAACGGTTTGAACTGTTTGAACCGTTTAAACGACAAAGAAAAACGGCTTCCGGTTGATACCCAATTGGCGGACAATAAACTCCTCTTTTTTTACAAAAGGGCAAGGGAACTTTTTATCTTTATTGGAAAATTTTCACTGTTAGCCGTAATCGTTGAAGCAATAATCGCAGTATACATACCTTATGAATGGGTAGAAGCGGTCTTGGGGAAAAAAGCCGGAATTTTATCGATTTTTAACGCGGTATTAATTGGTATCCCTCTTCCTGTTAACGGGATATCGGTGATAAATGTTTTAAAGGGATTAATGGAAAAAGGCATGTCAAACGGCGCGGCTGTTGCTTTTATGTTTGCGGGTCCTGTCACCGCAATACCCGCGATAACAGCCCTTGCCGGAATGGTAGAAAAGAGGATCGTCTGGATATTTCTGATTCTAGGCATACTTAGTTCGGCAATTTTAGGATTTTTCGGACAGTTCATTATTTAAGAAACTTAGCCGATAATAACAAGGTATATATATTTTAGGAGGTATAAATATTTTTGTTTCATATTTTTATTAGATTTTGATATAATCATTTTATGAATTTTAATAATAAGGAGATGATACGATAAATTAAAAGTCAAAAGTGTTAGGTGAAAACTCTGGATTATAGGTAAAATAAACCATAGTCTGGAGTAGATAGGTTATAGGTTGAATTTGATTCTGGGGCTTAATTGA
>JBFMCF010000114.1 GCA_040754625.1 bacterium
TCGTGTTAAATACACTTGCCAATTCTCTCAAATCCCTCTTAATCTCCCTTTTCTAAAGGGAGAAATCTAAAATTTACCCCGTTTCAAAACTTTCATTCCTTTCATACCTATTTTGACATTATCAAATTTTATATGTCTTATAAGACATATACGACTTATCTTATCTTTTCTTCCCCACTTTTACCATCGCGGGGCGTAACACCCTTTCATTCATCATATAGCCTTTTCTTATTACCTCAACAACAACCTCTTCTTCTTCCCCGTTCCCAGGTTCATGGCTGACAACTTCATGTTTATGGGGGTCAATTTTTTCACCTTCCGCTTTGATTTCCGATACTCCTTCTTTTTCCAGAATTTTCTTCAGCTCCTTGTAAATCATGTCCACACCCTTATGAAAATTATCAAAATCCTTGTTTTTTTCCGCCGCGTTTAACGCAAGTTCAAAATTATCAATCGCCGAAAAAATTTCCCGCATCAGCGCCTCTTGGGAAAACCTGAAAATATCCGCTTTTTCCCGCTCACTTCGCTTCCTGAAATTTTCAAACTCGGCCTTTAAACGCAGTAAAGAATCATAATATTCCGCGGCTAATCTGGACTTTTCTTCAAAATCTTTTCTTAACTTTTCAAGCTCACTTTCTTCTTTCCCCGAAGGTATCTCTTGTTTTTTTTCAGGCTCCTTCTTTTCCTCTTCCTGCACGTCGTTTTTATTCTTTATTTCACGTAACCCATTGCCTGCGCTGTTTTTTTTCTCTTCTTTCACTTTAACACCTCACTTTCATCTGCTTTATTTTCAAGAATCTTCGCGGTATAATCCAAAAGTGAAATGACTTTGGGATAATACATTCTTTTAGGCCCTATAACAGCCAAAAGTGCGGTCGCGTTTTCGCCCACCCTGCATGGAACAGTGACAAGGCTGAAATCCGCGAGTTCCTCAAACGTATTTTCTTTTCCAATCCTTACATGTATCCCGTTATCTTCCATATAAGGATTTAAAAGTTTAATCAGTTTCTTTTTAGATTCCAGCAGGTGAAAAAATGATTTAACCTTTTCTATCTTACCAAATTCAGGCTGGTCAAAAACATTAAGGTCACCCGAGAAATATATTGGTTCTTCATTCCTGTTCCCAAGGCTTGAAAGTAAATACGCCACCTCTTTAAATATACTCTCGGCCTCTTTTTCCAGGGGGATTTCTTTTAAAAGCTTTTCCCTTGCCTCGTCCACCGTAAGTCCTGTAAGATTTTTGTCAAACCATATGTTCCATCTTGAAATATTCCTGTTGTCAATGTTCTTGTCAGGGTGTATCGTGTCATTTTTTACCCTCGCGTTATCTATAACAAATATAACCAGGATATTCTTGCTGCTCAGCAAAATCAGCTCCAAATGCTTCAGCCGTTTTTCACCTTCCGATGAAACAAGTATCAACGTCGTGTAATGCGTAAATTGTGAAAGCAATTCCGTCGCTTTTTTAACTACAATATCATAGCTTCCCTTACTGGTTTTAAGGGTCAAGATATTTCTCATCTCATTCTTCTTGAGATGAGAAATGCCTTTTAAACCGTCAACATAAAACCTGTATCCCTTGTCCGTGGGGACCCTGCCTGCTGATGTATGAGGCTGATGGATATAATCCATCTCCTCAAGTTCAGCCATGATAATCCTTATGGACGCGGAACTCAGTCTCTTCCCGCAGCAATTAACCAGCTTTTCCGAAGCGATTGGCTTCCCATCTTCAATATAGCTCTGGATAATTGCCTTTAGAACTTTTTCATGCCTTTTACTGAAGCTTTTCATTGTAATTCTTCAAAATTTATGATATTATTTTACGGTTGACGTTTTACATATATTAGCACTCTTATTCTTCGATTGCTGATATTATCATATGTAAAATACATTGTCAAGAACTTTTTTAGCAGTCTTTCTTTTCGATTGCTAATCCAGAATAATTTAGAAAAACTTTGCCTAATGGTTATACAAAAAATCAATATCATCTTGAATCCTATCGCCGGCAAAAGCAAAGGTGTCCTTTCCAAAGTTACCGGAACATTAAAAGAGAAGAATATCGCGTTTGAGGTTCTTGCTACTAATTCCCCGGGAGAGGCAAAATTACTTGCGAAAATATCTTCTGAAAATAAATCAGTGGATTTACTCCTCGTAATCGGGGGAGACGGGACAATAAATGAAGCGGTAAACGGGATGGTAAATTCAAATCTCCCTCTGGGAATAATACCCGCGGGAAGCCTTAATTGCGCCGCAAGGGAAATCGGCCTTTCGTTTAATCCCGTAGAAGCGCTTTGTGAGCTCCTTAATGGAAAAGTAAAAACCATACCCCTGGGTAAAATATTATTTTTTGGGGAAAACACTGATTCCACATTCCAAAATAATAAAGAGCGATATTTTCTTTTAATGGCAGGCATCGGTTTAGACGCAAAAGCAGTGGTTGATTTCAATCCAAAACTCAAAAAAATTGTAGGGCCTCTGGCTTATGTATGGTCCGGTTTAAAACAAATTTTCAGCAGGAACCACCCGCTTGTCCAATTTGAAACAAACAAAAGAACAATTACCGGTTACTCCGGCATAATAAATAAATTTAAAACCTATGCATGGTTTAATTTCGCCCCGGAGGCCGGGATTGAAAAAGAATTTTTCCAGATGTTTGTGTACAAAAAAAATAATATTATGTCTCTTATCCGCTACAGCATCGGAGGAATGTTCGGGCTGCACAGAAAGTTTTCTGACGTTGAATCCGTTTTAACAAACAGCATAAAAGCAAGTTCAAACGGCATAATATTTATCCAGGCGGACGGCGAAGCCGCAGGAACACTTCCTGCAGAAATTTCAATTGTTCCCTGTTCGCTGAAAATCATTGTTCCAAAAGGCAATTAAAACAAAACTCTGGAATCCCAACTGCCGATATATAATAAGTTACCACAAGGAGACAAAATGCCGAAAGATTCTGAAAAAAAATTAATGCATTCTGCCGAATTCACAAAAAACGTTCTTGATAATATGAACGATTTACTGGCGGTAATTGACACCCGCGATTTCAGCATAATCAGCGTTAATAAGAAATTTTTAGACACTTACGGCTTTAAGGACGAATCAGAAGTTGCCGGAAAAAAATGTTACAAGATAACCCACTCCAGGGATTCTGTCTGCGAAAAACCGGACGACATCTGCCCCCTGGTTGAAACATTAAACACCGGTTTACATGCGAGGGCTGAGCATATTCACTACGATAAAAATGGCAATAAAACATATGTGGATGTTTCAACGTCGCCCATTAAAGATGAAAACGGGAAAATTAAACAGGTAATACATATTTCAAGAAATATCACACCGCTCAAGGAAAAAACCATTGAAATCGAAAAAAACAGGGAGATGGTCCAGTCAGCCCTTAATGAACTTAAGTCCTTGATCAACGAAGTCACATTTAAAAAAGATTTTACAGTCCGGTTTAACAATCCCAATTTAAAAAAATGTTATGAAATAAAAAAATGCGGCAAAACAGACTGCTCCTGTTATGGAAAAGAAGCATCAAGGTGCTGGCAGATTGTAGGCAATTACTGCGGCAGGAAAATAGAGGGTTTCTTTGCCGGGCAATATAAAACTTGTGCTGAATGCGATGTGTATCAAAATGCAGCTAACGATCCCCTTTATCAAATCGGTGAGCAGTTCAACAATATGATGCATATCCTTGAGCTTAAAAACAGGGAACTGGAAGAAGCGCGTTATGCCGCTGAAGAGGCAAACAAGTTAAAATCGGAATTTCTCGCAAACATGAGCCACGAAATAAGGACCCCCATAAACGGCATAATCGGGATGACCATGCTTGCGTTAGACACAAAACTCACCGAAGAACAGCGTGATTTTTTGCTTACGGTCAAAAACAGCACATACGCCCTTCTTGATATCGTAAATGATATCCTTGATTTTTCGAAAATAGAATCCGGCAAACTCTCGCTTGACATAATTGATTTTAACCTGCGCCTGACCGTGGAAGAAGTTGCGGATGTCCTCGCGGCGCAGGCATCTTCGAAAAACCTGGAACTTGTATGCCTTGTCAGCCACGAAGTCCCTTCTCTCTTAAACGGCGACCCGGGAAGAATACGGCAGATACTGCTTAATCTTGGCAGTAACGCTGTTAAATTCACGCAGAAAGGCGAAGTAGTGATAAGGGCGGAATTGCAGGAAGAAACGGAAGATTTTGCCGCGGTGCATTTCTCCGTAACAGACACGGGAATAGGCATAGCAAAAGAAAAAACCGGTATAATATTTGAAAAATTCATGCAGGTGGACGGGTCCACAACACGTAAATACGGCGGCACAGGTCTTGGACTCGCCATTTCAAAAAGGCTGACGGAACTCATGGGCGGTCAAATCGGATTTGAAAGCGAACCCGGCAGGGGAAGCAAATTCTGGTTTATCCTGCCCCTGAAAAAACAAAAACAAAAAGAAGAAAAAACGCTCCTCCCCCCGGACATAAAAGGCACAAGAATACTTATCGCCGATGATAATGAAGCAAACAGGATAATCCTTACAAGAATGGTTGAAGCTTTCGGTTGTTACGCGGAATCAGTATCGAGCGGGGCGGAGGCGATAAGGAAATTAAGGGATTCCGTCAAACTGCAAAAACCATTTAAAGTTTTACTGCTTGACATGCAGATGCCCGGCATGGACGGAGAACAAACAACCATCATAATAAAAAATATCCCTGAAATAAAAAACACAGCGATAGTAATCCTTTCTTCACTGGGCACCAGGGGAGACGTGCCCTCGTTACAGCGTACCGGAATCAGGAGCTACCTTATAAAACCTGTAAAACAGACGCTTCTATTTGACATATTAGCCGCAATCACAAGGTTACCTGAAATAAAAGAAGAAAAAGAAATCCATCCGGTAATCACGCGCCATACCATAAATGAAATGAAATTTCAGAACATTCGTATACTCCTGGCGGAAGACAACCCGGTCAGCCGGAAAACAGCGTTAATTATATTAAACAAAGCCGGGTTTAAAGCTGATGCCGCGGAAAACGGCCTGGAAGCCGTCAGGCTCGCGGGAAAAAACAAATATGACATCATATTGATGGACATACAGATGCCTGAGATGGACGGGTTCGAGGCCGTGAAATTAATCCGTTCACAAGAAAAAAACTCCGGCAAAAACGTTATAATAGCCATGACCGCGCACGCCCTGAAAGGCGACCGCGAACATTGCCTTGACGCGGGGATGGACGATTACATTTCAAAACCGATTGACCCGCAGGAACTGCTAAAACTCATTAAAAAATGGATTAAACCTGAAATTTTGTCCCTGTCGCCCCAACAGGAAAATAAACCTGGGGAGAAAAATACCGCGGGAGAAACAGGCCCGGCAAACTACCCTGTTGATTTAAATGACGCGATGAAAAGGTTCGGCAGCGATAAAAATTTTTTCAAAGAACTTGCCCGGGACTTCCTGTGCTATATACCCAAACAGGTTGATTTGCTTGAAGAATCCTGCAGGGCAAACAATATTGATATGTTAAAAAATTACGCGCATTCAATAAAAGGCGCCGCGGGAAACATAAGCGCAACCAGGATATTTTCCACAGCCCTTAATATAGAACAGCAGTGCAGGGAAAATAATATTTCCGGGGTTTCAACATTAATTGAAGATTTGAAAAAAGAGATTTTAAAATTAGAGGATTTTCTCAAAACATTATAATATGAAAATTTTAGTCGCGGATGACGATCTCATATCCAGAAAACTGCTGAAGAACACCCTTGAAAAATGGGGACACGAGGTTTTCCAGGCGGAAAACGGTGAAGAAGCATGGAAACTTCTTCAGACAAATGACATAAAATTTGTCATTGTTGACTGGTTAATGCCTGTAATGGACGGCCTTGCGCTTTGCCGCAAGATACGCTCTTCGGGTTCACTTGGTTATGTTTATATCATTCTCCTCACGGGCAAGGACAAAAAAGAAGACCTGATTGAAGGACTTGACGCGGGCGCCGACGATTATATAGCAAAACCTTTTGACAGGGACGAACTCAGGGTCAAATCGAGGGCAGCTGTAAGGATCCTGGCCCTTGAAAAAGAACTTATCGAAAAAAATGAAAATTTAAGCGTCCTGAACGACAAGTTGGAAAAACTGGCAAAGATGGACACTTTGATGGAAATAGGCAACCGTCGCAGTTTCTATGAAACAATTGAAAAAGTCCACTACAGGGCCTGGAAATATTCACAGGTTTACGGAATTATCATGTGCGATATAGATAATTTCAAAGCCTATAACGATATTTACGGCCACCTGGCAGGGGACAATATACTAAAAACTGTAGCGGACAATACCAAGCTGATGCTTCTAAAATCTGAGGACCTATTCAGGTATGGAGGTGAAGAAATAGTCGCGATCCTTCCTGAACAGGATTTAAACGAAACAGTATTGCTTGCTGAAAGAATCAGGAAACGCATTGAATCGCTCGCGATAGATCACAAGGGAAATAACAGTGGAATGTTAACTATAAGCTGCGGCGCAAGCGCGTATGACCCGAAAAAAACAAACCGAAAGTGGGAAATTATTCTTGATTTTGCCGATAAAGCGCTGTATTCCGCAAAAAATTCCGGCAAAAATAAAACCTGCAGATACGAAGACTCCTAAAAAAAGGAACCTTGACAAAAATATCATATCAAGTTAGAATAAATTAATGAAATTAAATTGTCCAAATCTAAAAAATTTTGTTATATTCTTTTTTATAAGTCTGATAATTAACTCTACGGGCCGGTATGCGAGTGCTGAAAATTGGCCGATGTTTAAATTTGATCCCCAGCATAAAGGAACTATAGGTACAGGCCCTACCCCTCCTCTTGAAATTAAAAAATTGTTCAAAGCAGGCTCAATTATTGATTCTTCACCGGCTATAGCAAACAAAAAAATTTATTTTGGATGTGATGATCACTTTTTATATTGTTTTGACCTGGAAAGCGGAAAACAGGTCTGGGCGTTTGAAACCGAAGAGTTTATTATTTCATCTCCCTGCGTCAACAAAAATAGTGTATTTTTTGGTTCAGGAGACGGGTTTGTATACTGCCTGGACTCTGAAACGGGTAAGTTAACATGGAAACTTAATTTAGAAGCAAGAATAGATGTCTCCCCTGCTTCTAATGATGACTCAATATTTATAGGGTCACATAACAACAATTTTTACTGCATAGACGCAAACAACGGGAGCATTAAATGGAAATACAGTGATGATTGGTTTATAACCTCTTCCCCTGTCATTTTTGAGAATATCGTTTACTTTGGCTCACATAACGGGAACATTTATGGATTGGATATTAATACAGGGGAAAAACTTATTACATTTTCGACAGAAATAAAAGATGAAAAAAAGGAAGAGGCAAAATCCGTACCGGCTCCGGTAACTGTATACGAGGGACTTTTATTAAGCAAACCGTCATCTGCTGTTAAAATTAACAAAGAAATCAAGGAAAGGCCGATTTCAAATATAAGAAAAGGTATTTACTCATCTCCCGCACTGACTGAAAACCTGTTAATTGTGTCATCCCTTGATTACTATGTCTATGCGTTTAACCGGAAGAGCGGGGCGCTGGAATGGAAATACAGGACTTATGATTGTATCCTGTCATCCCCGGTGGTTTCAGGCGATTATGTTTATATCGGTTCCCTGGATAACAATTTATATTGCATCAATATTTTTTCAGGAAAAGTTAAATGGAAATTCCAGACTAAAGGGGATATTTATTCAACACCCGCTATAGTTTCCAATTTTATTTACCTTGGGTCATGGGACGGATATTTATATATTCTTGACGAAACAACAGGCATTCTTGTATGGAAATATAATATCGGAAGCTGGATCCGGTCTTCTCCCGCCATATATGATAATATGTTATTTTTTGGCGCCCAGGACGGTAATCTTTATGCTTTTGGAAAACGATAGTGCTCTGGCAGGTTTACTTATTTCCTTCCAATAGTTTTTGCCGGATTTTATCAATCTGGTTATATGTCTCTTCCAGCAATTCGCTTTGCGGGTATTTTTCAATTAATCTTTTATAAGCACCCAATGAATCTCCCCAGCTGCCTTTTTTTTCATATGCCTGCCCGATCATAAATAAAGCGTCATCCGCGAGTTCATGTGTTTCATAGAATGTAAATAATTTATTCCAGTTATTAATGGCCCTGTCAAACAATTGAATTTTAAAAAAATATTCACCTAATGTAAACATAACCATCGGGATTCTATCGCCAGTGGGAAATTTTTCAACAATAAACTCCAGGTTACTGATATATTTATCTATATTCCCCGTCTGTTCATGCATTTTTGCCAATTCGTAAATTTTTTCAATATAAGTTTCCTGGTCCGGGTTTTGCAATTTTGTCTCAAACGCTTTTTCGGATTTTTTATACCTCGATAGAGCCTCCTCTTTATACTCGCTCTGGGAAAACTTATCGACAATCATTTTAAAAGATTCCATTGCCTCTTTAAATTTACCCTGGTTAAAATAATTGGTCCCCAGATTAAAATTGGAAGCCGCCATAAATTTACTATCAGGAAAATCACTGATAATGGCCTCATAATGTTTATTGGCTTCTTCATATTTATTAAGCTTTGAATATATCAAAGCGACCTCGTAATGCGCGTCAGCCACAAATTCGCTTTTCGGATACTGGGTAAATATTTTTTCATAAGCCTGAATTGCTTTTTCGTAATCTTTCATTTTTTCATACGACCTTGCGATGCCGAATTGTGTTTCTGCCAGATATCTGCTTTCAGGATATTTGGATATCAAACCCTGGAACCATAAGACAGCTTTTTCGTAATTTTTATTCTGGTAATACCATAAACCCAGCCAGCGCTGGGCAATATCGGCAAATTTACTCTGGGAATAATTACGTGTAATTTTTTCGAAGGCGGCGGCAGCCTTCTCCATGTCCTTCAACTCAAGATGCAGCTGGGCGATTTGATATAACGATTCGATTGCCAAATTATCTTCAGGAAATTTATCAACTACCTGTTCGAGATAATTAATGGCATTGACAGTATCTTTATTCCCGAGGTATGAATAAGCAATTTCAGAAATGGATTTTAATATAAATTTATTATCGGGATATTTTTCCAGCAGAACTTTGTATGCGTTTATCGCATCTTCATATTTTTTCTGGTCATAATATATCTTAGCAATTAAATATTGAATGCGCGGGGCTTCTTCAAAACCGGTTTTCAACTCAATCACTTTTTTAAATTCCTCTACTGCAAAATCGTATTTTTTCGCGGCTAAAAAATTTTCCCCTAATTTTATCTGGGATTCCAGCGCCTGTTCACTGTCCGGATATTCTTTTATAATCCGGCGGTATGTCTTTTCCAGTTCTTCAGTTTTCTTGTCCAATTCATAAATTTTACTCAACCCCATCAGGGCCTTTGGGACAAATTCCGTTTTTGAATACTCATTTAAAATTTTATTGTAATATATTTCCGCTTTATCATACCGCCCTATTTTAAAATTGCATTCCGCTATACTGCTTACAACCGAAGCTATAAATTCCTTATCAGGGTAGGTTTTTATTATTTCAATAAATTCTTTCACCGCGGGCTCAAACCAATCTATCCAGTAAGTTACTTCCTCCGGTTTTTCAGCCTGGGAAATTTTTTCAACAATAATAGTAAAAGCCGCCAATGCCTGGTTATTCTGGCCCAGCTTCATATAAAGCTTGCCTCCTTCATATAATGACCGGGCCACCAAATTACTTTCAGGAAAAACCTCAGTCAATCTCTGATAAGATTTTATTGCCTCCGCGTAATTGTTCTTTATCTTAAAAACTTCAGCTAAATTAAACTGGGCGATATCCAGAAATTCCCCCTTGGTATATTTACTTAATAACTCGTTATAACTTATAATCGCTTCATCAAATTGCCCTTTTTGCTGGTAACTGTTTCCAATGTAATACATCGTTTTGGATAAATACTCGCTCTCGGGATAACGTTTAATTAACTCGCTGAGAGTAGAAACCGTTTTATCATATTCTTCTTTTTTAAAATACGAAAGACCCAATCCATAATAAACATCATCCAGCAAATCTCCTTCTGAATAATCTTTTAAAATCTGGGAAAAACCATTTATTGCCTGGTCAAAATCTTTTAACTGCAAATAAGATAAAGCTATCCAATATTGAGATTGAGGGGTAAATTCACTGCTTGGATATCTCAAAACAATTTTCTGGTACTCATCAATGGCAGTTTGATATTCCCCCTTATTATAATAAGCATCGCCAATCCTGAACTGAGATTCAATACCGGTAAGAGTGCCCGGGTATTTCAGCGCCACTTTTTGAAATTCAGCGATAGCATCATCATATTGTTCTTTTTCAAAATATATCCACGCAATATTGAAAGCGGCTTTTGCCGCATTTTCATTACTTGGATATTTTTGAACAACTTTCTGGTATTGCCCGATTGCTTCTTCATATTTCCCCATTTGATAATAAGATTCACCTATGCGGTATTCCGCATCAGAAACAAGGCTGTCATTGGGGAACAGCTGGATAAATTCTGTAAATTGTTTTATGGCGTTAGGATAATCCTTATCTTTAAACAGCCTTATGCCTAATTGATAACTTTCAACCGCTTCTTCATTTGCAAAAGAAAAATTTGTAACAACATTAAATAAAAGAAAAACAATAATAATTTTTCCAGATAATTTCATCCTTGTTTACCTTATATTTGTAAAATCGATTTCTATCAGGGCAATCCGGGTCTGGTCAGCGTCACTGGCTTTAAAAGTCCTGTTTTTAATACTATCAACAGCCAGCTGGTCCAATTCCAAATACCCGCTTGATTTTGCTATCTCAGCTTTAATTACTTTTCCCTCGGCATCAATCCAAACACGCACGGTAGTAATAATAATCTTGTTTGACTTTTCAACCCAATCCGGAAGCGCAGAAATTAACGGTTTAAAAGCTATCTGCCCGTAACCAAAACGCTGAACTCCTTTTTTCTTGCCAAGCCCGCCTAATTCATCTCCTCCTCTTCCGCTGCCAATCCCCGCTCCCCAGCTCGACCCTCCGCTGCCCGCGGATATTTCTCCGTCTGAACGGTCCAGCGGCAAATCCTCCCCGCCCCCGCCCGGGGGGGCAAGATCTTCCAAGCGTTCAGATAAATTATCCGGGATAGGGCTTCCTAATCTTTCTCTCAACAAATCCCGCTCCTCAACCTGTACCGCATCCATTGGTTTTATTTCCTCCATCTCTTTAAATGCCTTGGGGACATCTGTTTCTATCGCCGCCTTTTGAGGCTCTACTTTAATTTCTGTCTTTTGAGGTGTTATTTCCTCTTTTGGCTGAGATTCCGCCTCAGGAGACGGGGGCAGTTTTATCAAAGTAAACTTTAAAAAAGCTTCTTTGCTTATATCCAGTTTTGTGACTTTATGAATATTCAGCGCGACAAAAAGCATTAAATGAAGCAAAATCGCACCCAGAAAAAAGTTGTGAAAACTTATGTCTTTTTTTATTTTTATAGTCTTAGATGAACCTTCCATAAACTATTCCTTTAATAAGGCCGCGATACCGATGTTATCAATATTCCTATATTTTAGAATACCCATTACCCTCACAACATCGCCGTGCGAAACCCGCTTGTCCGCTTTGATAACAACAATTGCCTCTTTACCTATTTCGTCAATTTTTTTTTCGAGCTCCCCGTAAGTAACCAAAACCCCGTTAAAAAACACTTGATTGTTTACGTTAATCTCAATAATGTTCGGCCTGTGAATCTGTTTTCCTGTGGCGCGTGATTCAGGCAATTTAATATCTAATTTATCGTCCAGGGGTATAAAATTTGACGAGATCATGAAAAACAACAAAAGTAAAAAAATCATATCAGTCATGGAAGTCATTTCAACTTTTTGGTCTTCGCTTCCTAATACCCTGAATTTCATATTTACCTCCCTAATTCTTCCAGAAGCCCGATACAAAGTTCTTCCAGTTCAATAATAATTGATTCCACCCTGCCCTGGAAATAAAAATATCCCATGGTCAAGGGGATACCGACGAACAACCCGGCGGCAGTGGTAATTAAAGACTCCGAAATACCACCGGCGATTAAATCCGGCCTTCCTGAACCTGTCGCCGCAATAATATTAAAAGATTTTATCATTCCCGTGACAGTTCCGAGAAACCCAAGCAGGGGAGCTAAATTAGCCAAAGCGGAGAGCATCCGCATTCTTTCCCCCAATATCGCTATTTCAAGGGACCCTGCTGATTCAATCGCGCCTTCCATCGCCTCAAGACCGTCTTTGTATTTTAAAAGCCCCATCCTGATAATACGGGCAAGCGGGATTTTCCGGCTCTCACATAAAGCTATTACCCTGGGGATGTCTTTTTTCTTCAAAAAAGTCTTTATCTGTATTATAAAATCCTGGGGGAAAATCCGTTTACTGCGCAGTTTTATCGCCCTTTCAAATATTATTGCCAAACCAAGAATTGAGCATAAGAATATAGGATACATGACAGGGCCGCCCTTATCCATTATATCTATCAGCCAGCCGGGAGCGTCTTCCTCTGCGGCAGCGGATTCCTCCGCGGAACCGGCCTTCGGTAAATCCACATTTTGGGCTATTACTGAATAATTAAATATTAAAAAAAAGAATAAAAAAAGTGAAACAGCAAATTTTTCTCTATAATTCATAAATATTTTTCTCCTTTCTACATTCTTATCCATACTATAATAAGTATATATTAACTGTCTTTAGCTGTCAATTATTTTCCCTTTTTCAGGAACGGTTTTCTATTCCGGTTAAATCTTATAATCCCGCAGCCTGCCTGCCAGTGAAAGGACTAAAACGTCTTTTGCTTTCCCGTCATTTTTTAAAATGCGGCTGCACTCATTAACCGTCGCGCCTGTTGTAACAATATCATCAACAAGAAGAATTCTTTTCCCTTTGACAGGAATTTTATTTTTAAGTTTAAACGCCCCTTTAATATTTTCTTTACGCTGGAGGTAATCTAAGTTATGCTGGGGTTCAGTATGCCTTGTTCGATAAAGATTTTTACTCAAAACAGGCAAATCCCATTTTTCACCAATCACACTTGCAAGAAGTTCTGACTGGTTAAAGCCGCGTTCTCTTTTTTTTGCCGAAAATAAAGGAACCGGGACAATAATGTCAAACTTATTCAAAACATTATTTTTTTCAATATAATCATTGATTAAAATTGAAAAATATTTACGCAACACAGCCTTTTTATCATACTTAAACCGGTGGATTGCATCTCTTAAACTTTTTTCATAACTCCCTATAATAAAGGCATGTTCAAAAAAATATTTTCCATTTTTACAGGGAGCACATAATCTTTCGGACAAATCGCCGGAATAAAAAAGAGGGTGCCCGCATTGGGCACAAAAAGGCGGAGAAAACAGAATAATGCCTTTTTCACATTCATTACAAATCATTTTTTTTCCATTTTCTAAATCAATACCGCAAATCAGGCACTTGGGCGGCCAGATAAAATCAACAAAGGCATCAAGTATGGTTTTAAATGTCATATTAAATACTGCGTTTTACGAATCAAAATCCGCTTGCCATCTGGAAAATAGGCAGGTACATTGTAATAACAATACCGCCGACCAAAAGCCCCATAAAAAGGATCATAAGAGGTTCTATTAAAGCGGTAAAAGAGGATATATACATATCAATTTCCTCGTCGTAAAAATTAGAGACATTTTCAAGCATATCTTCAAGCGAGCCTGTGGCCTCACCCACGGCAATCATCTCGACAGTCATGTTTGGTACGATAGTTATTCCCTTCATTGACTCGGCAAGGCTCATCCCGCCTTCCACTTTAGGAATAATTTCTTTTATGCATTGACTTAGATATTTATTTTCCAGGGTGTCACCGGCGACTTTTAATGAAGTTATTAAAGGGATACCCCCTCTCAAAATCGTGGAAAGCATTTTTGTTAATTGTGAAAGAGAATATTTAGCAAGAATATTGCCTGCAAGCGGTATTTTTAATTTAACCCTGTCGGCGGCCAGCCGTCCATTCTCAGTACGATACCAAAGTATAAAAACATAGCACAGGGAGAAAAAAACAACAGACAAAAATATAAAATAATCTTTGAGAAAATTGCTGATTGATATCAAAATAACCGTGGCCGCCGGCAGAGCCTTCTGCATGTCTTCATATAACCTGGAAAATGTCGGGACCACAAATGCCAGTAATATAACCACAACTGACACGGAAATAACCAGGAGTATCAGGGGATAAATCAAGGCTGAAACCACGGTTCTCTTCAATGATATTAACTTCTTCAAATAAGATGACTGCCTTTCCAGTATACTAACCAGATTTCCGCTTGTCTCCCCGACTTTTATTGATGAAATAAACATGCTTGAAAATATATCTGGATACGCGCTCAGAGCGTCTGAAAGCGCCATTCCGCCTTCCACCTCTTTTTTAATGTCAGAAATAATATTTTTAAAAGACACATTCTCGGCCCTGTTTTTTAAAATATCCAGGCTGTGCACCATAGTTAATCCCGCCTTTAAAAGGACCGACAATTCCTGGATAAAAAGCAAAACTTCATACAATTTTGGCCTTTTACTCCACCCGCTCTTTTTTTTTGTTATTGCAAAAACATAAAGGCCCTTGTTCTCTATTTCCTGCCGGAGTTTGAGTTCGCTTTCGGAATCTTTGACACCCGTGATGACCTTTCCTTCTTTTGTCCCTGCTTTATAACGGAAAATCGGCATAAATTCCTCTTTTTTTGCAATATTATAACAAATTATTGACATTTTGAGAAAAAGATTTATAATATATGCTTCATTACAATTCAAGGAGAATATCATGATTGATACCGCTGATTTTTTTAAGGGACTAAAACTAAGCATTGAAAATAAACTTTTTGAAATTGTTGATTTCCAGCACAACAAGACGGCTATGAGGAAAGCGGTTGTATGGACAAAATTAAGGAACCTGATGGACGGGAGCGTGATTGAAAGGACTTTCCAGGCCGGCGAGAAATTCAAAGAACCTGATTATGAAGAAAAAGAAGTTCAATTTTTATACAAATCAGGCGACACTTACAGTTTCATGTGCAACAAAACCTATGAACAAATTGAACTAAGGAAAGAACAGACCGGCGACGCGTGGAAATTTCTGACAGAAAATATTACGGTAAAAATCCTTTTTTTTGCTGGAAATCCCATAGGGATAAACCTGCCGGCTTCTGTCACTTTAAAAATAATCGAAACCGACCCGACATTTAAAGGCGATACGGTTTCAGGAAGCGGAAAACCCGCGAAACTGGAAACCGGCATAACCGTGAGTGTCCCTTTCTTCGTGGAAGTCGGTGAGATCATAAAAATCGATACGAGGACGGAAAAATATATTGAACGGGCGAAATAAGATTTTTTAACTATTTTACCACCGGAAGATTTGTAAACAGCCCCTGCACCTAATATTCTGCCCCTATTGCCCCTAAATCCCCTAAAGGGGACTTTAAGAACTTACCGACTCCCCCTTTAGGGGGCCGGGGGGTATGGGCATGGGAAACAGGAAATTCAAATTCCACAAACCACTTCTCGCCTAAAAAATATATTTGTTTGTTAATGAAATATTTTATATTTATTCGTATTTGACGGGATCTGGAATGCCGGCGGATTCAAAACCTTTTAATCTTAATCTGCAGCTGTCACACCGGCCGCAGGCGATTTCGGTGTTTTTGTAGCAGGACCATGTATACTGGAAAGGGACTTTTAATTTTAATCCAAGTTTTACAATCTCATCTTTTTTCATTTTTATAAGAGGCGCGGTTATCTCTATATAACTTTCCAGTTTTGTGCCGAGTTTTATCAATTTATTAAACGCCTTTAGATAATCTTCCCTGCAGTCCGGGTATCCCGAAGAATCAACCTGGTTCGCGCCGTAATAAATCCGGGATATCCCAAGGCTCTCCGCCCATGACACTGCGATTGACAGCAATTGGGTATTCCTGAAAGGAACATAGGTGGAAGGAATCCGCGAAGTCTTTACACTGTCCAATGGTATATCAATTTTTTCATCTAGAAGGCTTGACGCCCCGAATTCTTTTAAATACGGGATATCTATTACTTTACTTTTTTGGACCTTAAAGAATTCTTTTAATTTATTAAACGCCCATAATTCTTTTTTAAAAGTCCTTTGCCCGTAATTAAAATGCAGAAAAACTGGTGTAAACTTTTTAATGGCTACCGCTGCCGTGACCGCGCTGTCCATCCCGCCGCTTACAAGAACTATAACAGACTCTTGAGTTTTGAATTTTAAATTTTGAATTTTAAATTTTTTCACGTTCTTCTCTTCCCCGGCCACAAGATTTTATGAAGCTGAATTTGAAACCTTACATCTAATTCATCTTTTAAAATCCAACCGGCCAGTATTCCGGGTGAAAGCAATTTCCAGGCAGGAGAAAAACTAATTTTTGTTATTTTATCCAATGAAAAATCTTTTATCTTTTGTTTTGCCCAATTATAATCAAATCTGCCGCTTATAACAAATTTAATTTCATCATTTTTGGTCAAGAATTTGATATTTTTCCAGCGGTTTTTTATTTCCATTCCACTGCCCGGGCATTTAATATCCATTATTTTTACGGCTTTGGGACTCAATTTACTTATATCCAAACTGCCGTTTGTTTCAACAAGGACGGAATATCCGGCCTTAAGCAATTTATCCGCCAGTTGATTAATATCATCCTGCAGTAAAGGTTCGCCGCCTGTTATTTCCACTAATTTTATTTTGTATTTTTTTATTTCAGACAGGATTCCCGGGACGGAAAAGACTCTCCCGGACTTGTAAGCATATTTTGTGTCGCAGTAAGAACACCTGAGGTTACAGCCTGCGGTCCTTACAAAAACGCAGGGCAAACCGCTGTGATATGATTCACCCTGCAGGCTTTTATATATTTCAGTAATTTCCATTTAATTCGGTTTTGTATCCGCCTGTTCAATTTTCCCATCCAGATAATCTTCAATAGCTAATTTAACAGGATCTTCAGATACATGATGGTCCGGACTTATCTGTTTATTATCCAAAAGGTCAACTTTATCAGATGAGTGCATAATTTTTCTTGTATGTCTAATCAATGCGGTCACTAAGTTATATCTATTCTCCTTTAAAGGATACAGCCTTCTCCCATTGCTATAATTAACAGTTTTCAAAATATACCCCTTTCACAAAATTATCACCTGATGAAGAAAACAATATAGGGATGGAATTATATTCCATCCCCATATTTTGATTCTTGTTTTAATACATATCGCCATAACCGCCGGGAGGCATTCCCGCGCCCGGCATAGGAGCCGGTTTTTCTTTTTCAGGCATATCAGTTATCAATGCCTCAGTTGTCAAAAGCAAGGCCGCGATACTTGCCGCGTTCTGAATCGCTACCCGCGTAACTTTTGTGGGATCGATTATTCCTGCTTCCAGCATATCAGTATATTTCGCATTTTCCACATCAAAACCTACCGTTTTCTTTTCATCCTTGATTTTCTGGACAATAACAGAACCTTCTAATCCTGCATTCTGAACCAATTGCCGTAACGGTTCTTCCAGGGTTCTTTTTATTATCTGGTTTCCTATATTTTCATCACCCTGCAGTTTTGATTTTTCTAATACAGGAATACAGCGGATTAATGCTACACCGCCGCCGGGGACTATACCTTCCTCAACAGCCGCGCGCGTGGCATGAAGGGCATCTTCAACCCTTGCTTTCTTTTCTTTCATCTCGGTTTCTGTGGCCGCACCGACATGTATAACCGCGACGCCGCCGGCTAATTTGGCAAGCCTTTCCTGTAACTTCTCACGGTCATAGTCGGAAGTTGTTTCTTCTATCTGCCTTTTTATCTGGTGGACCCTGCCCTGGATAGCTGAAGTAGTACCTTCACCTTCAATGAGAGTAGTATTTTCTTTCTCTACTACAATCCTTTTTGCTTTCCCGAGATCTTCAAGTTTAATATTTTCTAATTTTACTCCCATCTCTTCAGAAATACACTTCCCGCCTGTAAGAATAGCAATGTCTTCAAGCATGGCTTTACGCCTGTCGCCATAACCGGGGGCCTTCACCGCACAGCATTTTAAAACTCCGCGCAAATGGTTCACAACCAAAGTAGCCAATGCCTCACCCTCAACCTCTTCCGCAATAATCATTAAAGGCCTTCCGGCGCGGGCAACAGCTTCTAATAAAGGAACCATGTCTTTCATCACGGATATCTTTTTCTCGTATATAAGAATAAAGGCATTTTCAAGGACAGCTTCCATTCTTTCGGCGTCTGTAACAAAATAAGGAGATAAATACCCGCGGTCAAACTGCATTCCCTCTACAACATCAAGGGTGGTCTCAATCCCTTTTGCTTCTTCAACGGTAATTGTCCCGTCCTTGCCCACCTTTTCCATGGCATCGGCAATTGTTCCCCCGATAGTCTTGTCGCCATTGGCGGATATAGTGGCGACCTGGGCTATTTCTTTATTTTCCTTGACCGGTTTACTTAAATTTTTCAGTTCTTTCACCACTTCTTCAACTGCCTTCTCAATTCCGCGTTTTAAAGCCATTGGATTTACGCCGGCAGTAACATTTTTTAATCCTTCTCTATAAATGGACTCAGCTAAAACTGTAGCTGTCGTAGTTCCATCGCCTGCGATATCACTGGTTTTTGAGGCTACCTCGCGGACCATCCGCGCACCCATATTCTCGTATGGATCGCTTAAATCAACTTCTTTTGCAACTGTCACGCCGTCTTTTGTAATAGTCGGAGCGCCAAATTTCTTGTCAATGGCTACATTCCTGCCTTTTGGGCCAAGGGTAACCTTAACTGCTCTGGATAATTTAGCCACTCCATTTAAAATATTGCGGCGCGCTTCTTCTTCATATGATATTTGCTTTGCCATTTATTTCATCTCCTTTCAATATAATCCACAAAAAAATCTATTCAACTTTTGCAAGAACATCATCTTCTCTCATGAGAAGGTATTCTTCACCCGCACTTTTTACTTCTGTTCCGGCATAAGAAGTGAAGATAATACGGTCACCTTTCTTTAAAGACAAAGGTATAACCTTACCATCCTCATTAATTTTACCTGTTCCAACAGCTTCGACTTTACCTTCCTGTGGTTTTTCCTTAGCTGTCTCAGGTAATATAATTCCCCCTTTGGTTTTCTCTTCAGCTTCAAGACGCTTGACTAAAATCCTATCCCCTAACGGCGTAATTTTCATTATTATTGCACCTCCTTCCGATAAAAAATATAATGTTAACAAGGGGGCATGACCCCTTGTTTATTCCCAATATGTTACTGAATTGTTTAATGTTTCAGAAACCTTAACCCAATTCATTCTTACTTTCTCTTTTTCAATTTTAGATTTGAGATTTTGGTAGATAAAACGGGAAATATTTTCTGAACTGGGATTATCTTCTTTAAAGTATGGAATCTCATTCAGATTTTTATGGTCCAGCTCTTTTAATATTTCCTCAGATTCTTTTTTTAAAATAAAAAAATCGATACCTATTCCCAAATTATCTACATTCTCCGCAAGCACTGAAATTTCTACTAGCCAATTATGGCCGTGCAGGCTGCTGCATTTGCCCTCGTAACCCATAAGGCAATGGGCCGCGGAAAAATTTGTTTTTATTGTAATTTCAAACATAAATAATTTAAACCCATTACAAGACGAGACGTGTATGTGATATATATCACATTTTTTAATTTATGTCAAGTGTTTTTTAACTTTCCAGGTAACCGGTCAGTTACCGGTGGAAATCAGGTAGGCGCAGGCTTTAGCCTGCGAGGAATCAAGTGAATAATAAATCTTAAAGACAACAGCAAAAAAAACCGAAGCAAAAGCCATAAAAAAAGGGAATA